>CAKREC010000050.1 GCA_934316925.1 uncultured Eubacterium sp. | reverse complement strand
GTCCGAAAGAGAAAGCGTATGGTTGGATAAGAGTTCTCCTGCCGTCTGATAGCACAAAGAGGCCGTCTTCTCATCGGGAAAACTGCCAAGACTGATATGTTTATTCTGGTAGGTGATCGAACTGCGGTAGTATCGGGTGCCGTCCTTTTTTTTTGCCTCAAAAACCCCTTTTTCCATGAATAAAACTCCTTTAAACTGCAATTACATTGATCGATGTATTTTATTTTATAGAAAATAAGGAGTGATTGCAAGGCAATCTTTTTTGAATAAAATGAGGGAAGTTCTATTGTAAAATTTATGGATTCATGATATTCTTTTAAGTAATTTTAAAAATATTGAAAAGGATGGATGAATCATGAGTGTCATGTATAAGAGTACCCGTAGTAATTGTGAAAAAGTAACAGCGTCTCAGGCTATTTTAAAGGGACTTGCAGATGATGGAGGCTTGTTTGTTCCGGATTCGATCCCTGCATTGGATGTTTCCCTGGAATCTTTAGCATCGATGTCTTATCAGGAGACGGCTTATCAGGTTATGAAGTTGTTTCTCAGTGATTTCACAGAAGAGGAACTGAAGTACTGTATTCAAGGTGCTTATGATGAAAAGTTTGATACGAAAGAGATTGCGCCACTGGTAAAAAAAGATGGTGCGTATTATCTCGAACTGTTCCATGGCAAGACGATCGCATTTAAAGATATGGCACTTTCAATCCTGCCTTATCTTATGACGACTTCTGCAAAGAAGAATGGAGTTACCAATGAGATCGTTATTCTGACAGCAACTTCCGGAGATACCGGAAAAGCAGCGTTGGCAGGATTTGCAGATGTACCGGGAACCAGCATTATTGTATTTTATCCGAAAAACGGAGTTAGTCCGATTCAGGAAAAACAGATGTTGACACAGAAAGGTGCCAACACCAATGTGGTAGGTATCATTGGTAACTTTGATGATGCACAGACCGGAGTGAAAAAGATGTTCAATTCCAAAGAACTCGCTGCGGCTATGAATGCAAAGGGCTACCAGTTCTCATCAGCAAACTCGATCAATATCGGACGTCTGGTTCCACAGATCGTGTACTATGTATATGCGTATGGTCAGTTACTCAAGCAGGGCGAGATCCAGAACGGAGAGAAGATCCAGGTTGTTGTTCCAACTGGAAACTTTGGAAATATATTAGCAGCTTACTATGCGAAGAATATGGGAATTCCGATCGAGACTCTTTACTGCGCATCCAATGAGAATAAAGTATTGTTTGATTTCTTCGAAACAGGAAAATATGACAGAAAGCGTGAGTTTATTCTTACCTCATCTCCATCGATGGATATTTTGATCTCCAGCAATCTGGAGCGTCTGATCTATCGTATTGCCGGAGAGGATGCGGACAAGACAAAAGCTTTGATGGATGCTTTGGTCAACGATGGCGAGTACGACATTACCGATGAGATGAAAAAAGGTTTGGCTTGCTTTGAAGCGGGATATGCTTCCGAAGAAGAGACTGCCGAGACAATCTGTCAGGTTTACAAGACTGCGGACTATATCATGGATACACATACAGCAGTAGCTTCTCATGTGTATTATGCAAAGGCAAAAGACAAGGGACTTAAGACGGTGATCGCTTCTACAGCAAGCCCATACAAGTTTACAAGAAGTGTTATGGATGCGATTGACAAGGACAAATATGATGCGATGTCAGACTTTGAACTGGTTGACGAACTGAATAAGATTTCCGGTGTGAAAGTACCAAATGCGATCGAAGAGATCCGCAAAGCGGAGATTTTGCATGATACGGTATGTGACAAGAGCGAGATGCAAAAGACCGTAGAAAAGATTTTAGGATTGGATCGATAAGATGGAATTCAGACCGTGTATTGATATTCACAATGGCAAGGTAAAACAGATTGTAGGCGGAAGCCTTACCGATGAGAATGACTACGCAAAAGAAAATTTTGTCTCTGATATGCAGGCATCTGATTACGCAAAGCTGTATCAGAAAGCGAATCTGGCAGGTGGCCACATCATCCTGCTCAATCATAAGGACAGTCCATATTATGAACAGGATCTGCAACAGGCAGAGGGGGCGCTTCGCGCCTGGCCGGGGGCACTTCAGATCGGCGGCGGGATTACCGCACAAAATGCGGCGTCTTTTCTGAAGATGGGTGCCAGTCATGTGATCGTTACGTCCTATGTGTTTGTCGATGGAAAGATCCGGTATGACCGCCTGGAAAAGCTGCTTGATGTGGCGGGAAAAGACCATATTGTGCTGGATCTGAGCTGCCGTAAAAAAGGTGACACATATTATGTTGTTACAGATCGCTGGCAGAAGTTTACAGAGGAACCGCTAACGGCAGAATTATTCGCCCGATTATCCTCGTATTGTGATGAGTTTTTGGTTCATGCTGTTAATGTAGAAGGTACTGGTACGGGAGTGGATACTCAATTGCTTCAATTGCTGGCAGAGTGTGTCGAGCTTCCGCTCACATATGCCGGAGGCATTGGTTCGATCGAAGATATTGAGACGATCCACACGCTGGGACATGACCGCATACATTTTACAGTGGGAAGTGCGCTGGATCTTTTTGGCGGCAAATTGGAGTTTTCCAAACTGGCTCTGGCGTATTATAAGGCGTAGAAATATTTGGAATGAAACTCACTATTGCATTTTTTGAAATATATGTTATAATTATTACAGATTTGTTACAAATCACAGACAAATCTATTACAGCCTTTTGCATGTTGTAAGTGATCTTTACAGACAGATAAAGGTGGAATTTTAAGGAGTGCAATCATGAATTTCAAAAGTTTCGTAGTGCGGACGATGGCGGTTTTTGCATTGGCGATCGCGTTATTGCTTCATGCAACACCTTCTATGGCTGCTGAAACCGAAAAGAGTTATACAAACAAAGAATTAAAGATGTTGTCCAGTATTATTTTCTGCGAAGCAGGCAATCAGAGTTATGCAGGAAAGCTGGCAGTAGGAATTGTTGTGATGAACCGCAAGGATTCCAGCAAGTTCCCGAATAGTATTCAGGGTGTCTTGAAACAGCGTTGCCAATTCACTCCGGTTCGTACCGGTAAGTGGGCAAAGGAGATGAAGAAGTATTCCGCAGGAGCTTATAAAAAAGGCGTTCGCAAGCAGTGTGAGAAAGCGGCGATCGAAGTGCTCGAAGGACGGGATACCGTCACATATAAAGGAAAAGACATCGACATGAGCAAGTATCTGTTTTTCAGCCAGCATTTACGCAATGCGAAATTACGGATCGGCGGACATGATTTTAAAACAAAATATTAGAGCAGAAAAGGAAATTTTCAGAGAAAATTTCCTTTTCTATTACCCTCCTTTGTGGTATCATAGAGAAAGATATGCGAAGGAGGGTTTTTTGTAATGTCAGAAGTGAAAGAAGAAGTGATTACAAGAAATTTTATTGAAAATGAGATTGACAAAGATTTGAAGGAAGGGGTATATGACAAAGTTGTTACCCGTTTTCCGCCGGAGCCAAATGGTTATTTACACATTGGTCACGCCAAATCTATTATTTTAAATCAGGGATTGGCAAAAGAGTATCATGGCACATTCAATTTGCGATTTGATGATACCAATCCACAAAAAGAAAAGGAAGAGTTTGTCCATTCGATCATGGCTGATGTAGAGTGGATCTGCGGTGAAAAACCACCGGTATATTTTGCTTCCGACTATTTTGAACAGATGTATGAATGTGCGATCCGCCTGATCAAGAAGGGCAAAGCGTTTGTCTGTGATCTGACACCGGAAGAGATCCGTGAATATCGTGGAACTTTGACAGAACCGGGAAAGAACAGTCCTTATCGGGATCGTTCTGTGGAAGAAAACCTTGCTTTATTTGAAGAAATGAAGAACGGACAGTGTGAGGATGGCTCCCGTGTACTTCGTGCAAAGATTGATATGCAGTCTCCGAATATCAACATGAGAGATCCGATCATTTACCGTGTAGCTCATCTGAATCATCATAATACAGGCGAAAAATGGTGTATTTACCCGATGTACGACTTTGCACATCCGATTGAAGATGCGGTAGAGGGAGTTACTCACTCGATCTGTACCTTGGAGTTTGAGGATCACCGCCCATTGTATGAGTGGGTGGTAAGAGAATGCGAATTTGAGATGCCACCACGTCAGATTGAGTTTGCTAAGATGTACCTGACCAATGTGGTAACAGGAAAGCGTTATATTAAAAAACTGGTAGAAGATGGAATTGTAGATGGATGGGATGATCCGCGTCTTGTTACGATCACAGCTCTTCGCCGCCGTGGATATACAGCTTCATCGATTCGCAAGTTCATGGAGTTATGTGGTGTGTCCAAATCCAACAGCTCCGTTGATTTTGCGATGTTAGAGTACTGTATCCGTGAGGATCTGAAGATGACACAGCCTCGTATGATGGCTGTCCTTGATCCGGTGAAGCTGATCATCGATAACTATGATGAGGATACGATCGAGTATCTGGATGTACCAAACAATCAGGAGAATCCGGAACTTGGTACAAGAAAAGTTCCATTTGGAAGAGAACTGTATATTGAACGGGAAGATTTTATGGTAGAACCACCGAAGAAGTATTTCCGTTTGTTTCCGGGAAATGAAGTTCGTCTGATGAGTGCTTATTTTGTGACTTGTACCGATTATAAGCTTGATGAAGATGGCAATGTAACAGAAATTCACTGTACGTATGATCCGGAGACCAAGAGCGGCTCTGGATTTACAGGACGTAAAGTAAAAGGAACGATTCATTGGGTTGCGGCCAAGACAGCGAAGACTGCGGAGGTTCGCCTGTATGAGAACATTGTAGATGAGGAAAAAGGTGTTTACAATGAGGATGGCTCGGTCAATGTAAATCCAAATTCCTTGACGGTACTGGATACCTGCTATGTGGAGCCGGCTCTTGCGGATGCAAAACCGGGAGATAAGTTCCAGTTTATGCGCACAGGATTTTTCTGTGTGGATACGAAAGATACGACAGAGGATCATCAGGTGTTCAATCGGATTGTTTCTTTGAAGAGTTCTTATCGTCCTAAATAATAAGAAGAGAGGTTGAGAAGAATGTCAAACATTTTTTCCGGATTGGAAGGTTTTGGGTTGAAAAACACGGAAAATATCCATGTATTTCAATCCCAGGATGAGACCAAAAAGAAAGACACCGACAAAGAAGAGGACAAAAAGGAGATTTCAGAGGAAGATCTTCTTTTTGACAAAAGTTATACCTGCCCGGTATGTGATTATGCTTTTAAAAGTAAAATGGTGCGTACGGGAAAAGTTCGTCTTGCCGGAGCGGATACTGATCTGAGACCCAAGTACATTGGTGTGGATTCTTTGAAGTATGACGCTATTTTATGTCCGAAGTGCGGATATGCAGCACTGAATCGTTATTTTAATTTTATTATGTCTTCACAGGCAAAGAGCATTAAGGAAAAGATATCCAAGACATTTTCTTATACTCCTAAGAATGATAAAATTTATACCTATGATGATGCGATCATGCGTCACAAAATGGCGCTGTTGAATACAGTAGTAAAGAATGGAAAAAACAGTGAGCGGGCATATACCTGTCTGAAACTGGCATGGCTTCTCCGTGGCAAGCGGGAGCAGCTGATGCAGGGTGAGTTCGACAAGAAAGAGATCCTAGAACTGGTTACGGAAGAGAAAGAACTGCTGCAGAACGCGTTTGAGGGATTTGAGACGGCATTTGGAAAAGAAGATTTTCCAATGTGCGGTATGGATCAGTATACGATGATGTATCTGCTGGCAGAGCTGGCGCGCCGCATTGGGAATAATGATGCTGCCAAACGGTATGTTTCCAAAGTCCTGGTTGCCAGAGAGGCAAACCCACGCATTAAGAATAAAGCGCTTGATCTGAAAGAAAAACTGAAAGAGAAACCAGCTAATTAAAAAACATGAAAAAATGAGAAAAAATGAGAATATGTAAGAAACTGTGAGAATATATATATTATTACGGCGATATGGAAAGCCAATAGGCTTTGCAAATATTCTTGTTTTTTCTTATTATAAGCCTATGGATTAGCACTCAAGAATGATGAGTGCTAACAGTAAAAAGAAATGGAGGAATTAAACATGAAGTTAGTACCATTAGGTGACAGAGTTGTATTAAAAGAATTAGATGCAGAAGAAACAACAAAATCAGGAATTGTATTGCCTGGTCAGGCACAGGAAAAACCACAGCAGGCAGAGATTGTTGCTGTTGGTCCCGGTGGCATGGTTGATGGCAAAGAGATAAAGATGGAAGTAAAAGTGGGAGACAAAGTAATCTATTCCCAGTATGCAGGAACCAATGTTAAACTGGATGGTGAAAAGTACATCATTGTTCGTCAGAATGATATTCTGGCAGTTGTAGAATAATTTTAATTTAGATTGAATTGGAGGCATTTGATATGGCTAAGGAAATTAAATTTGGTGCAGAAGCAAGAGCAGCTTTGGAAGCTGGTGTAAATAAATTGTCCGATACTGTCCGTGTTACATTGGGACCTAAGGGCAGAAATGTTGTTCTGGATAAATCGTTTGGTGCTCCATTGATCACAAATGATGGTGTATCGATCGCAAAAGAAATTGAGTTGGAAGATCCATTTGAAAATATGGGTGCTCAGTTGGTAAAAGAGGTTGCTACGAAGACGAATGATGTGGCAGGAGATGGTACAACAACAGCTACCGTTCTTGCTCAGGCTATGATCAATGAAGGTATGAAGAACTTAGCAGCAGGAGCAAATCCGATCATTCTTCGTAAAGGTATGAAGAAAGCTACGGATACTGCAGTGGAAGCGATCAAAAACATGAGTTCTTCCCTGTCCGGAAAAGAGCAGATCGCTAAAGTTGCTGCTATTTCTGCAGGAGATGAACAGGTTGGCGAGATGGTAGCAGATGCGATGGAAAAAGTATCCAACGATGGCGTTATTACTATTGAAGAGTCCAAGACGATGAAGACAGAACTGGATATGGTAGAAGGTATGCAGTTTGACCGTGGTTATCTTTCCGCTTATATGGCTACCAACATGGATAAGATGGAAGCTGAACTGGATAACCCATATATTTTGATCACTGACAAGAAGATCTCCAATATCCAGGAAATCCTTCCACTGTTAGAGCAGGTTGTTCAGGCAAGCGCAAGACTTCTTATCATCGCTGAGGATGTAGAAGGAGAGGCTCTTAGTACTCTGGTTATTAACAAACTGCGTGGTACATTCAATGTTGTTGCGGTTAAGGCTCCGGGATATGGTGACCGCAGAAAAGAAATGCTGAAAGATATTGCGATCCTGACTGGTGGTCAGGTGATTTCAGAAGAACTCGGACTTGACCTCAAAGACACTACGATGGATCAGCTTGGTCGTGCGAAATCGGTTAAGGTACAGAAAGAGAATACAATCATCGTTGACGGCGAAGGTGACAAGGAAGAGATCCAGGCACGTATCGCACAGATCAAAGCACAGATTGAAGAAACGACTTCTGAATTCGACCGCGAGAAATTGCAGGAAAGACTTGCAAAACTTGCTGGTGGCGTAGCAGTAGTTCGTGTAGGTGCTGCAACAGAGACAGAGATGCAGGAAGCAAAACTTCGTATGGAAGATGCGCTGGCTGCTACAAGAGCTGCGGTAGAAGAAGGTATTATTTCCGGTGGTGGCTCTGCTTATATTCATGCAAGCAAGGAAGTTGCCAAGATGGCGAATGATCTGGATGGCGATGAGAAGACTGGTGCATTGATCATTCTGAAAGCTTTGGAAGCTCCACTTCGTCGTATTGCAGAAAATGCCGGATTGGAAGGATCGGTTATCATTGACCGTGTTCGTTCCGAAGAACCTGGCTTTGGATTCAATGCTTTGACCGAAGAATATGTCAATATGGTTGACTGTGGTATTCTGGATCCTGCTAAGGTTACCCGTAGTGCATTGCAGAATGCAACAAGTGTTGCTTCTACCTTGTTGACAACAGAATCGGTTGTTGCTAATATAAAAGAAGATGCTCCAGCTATGCCAGCAGGTGGTGCCGGCATGGGCGGAATGATGTAAGAATGAAAGAATAAATGCAACGAAATGGAGGAATTACCCTATGGAACAGTCCTATGTAGAGGCTACAACTAAAATTAAAACAACGATAAGCGTAGTGGCGACAAAAGTGGTATGCATTTTGGTTGTGCTTTGTCTTTTGTTTATGGCTGTTACACTGGGAGGGGTCATTCGCTCCATTTCGACGTTGCTTGGACTTGCCGGAGCGGTATTCCTGTTCTGGTATTGGCCTAGATTCAAGCGGGAATGGGAATACATTTTCTGCGATGGCCAGTTGGATTTTGACGTTGTAGAGGGTGGCGAAAAGCGTAAACACCGTCTTCGGATCGATATTGAAGAGGCGGATATTGTAGCCCCGATGGGTTCCCACTATTTCGATGGATATCGAAATCTCAAAGTACGTGATTACTCGTCTTTGGAAGATCAACGTGACAAGTATGGAATTGTCACAAAAGTATCGGATTCCGGGGACAAAGTATTGATCGTATTTGAGCCGTCCGAACGTATGGTGGAAGTGATGCACACCAAAGCACCAAACGTTGTAAAACTGGATTGATAGGATAGAAGACTGATCCGATCTGCCGGGGAGATTTCCTTGGCAGAGGATCAGTCTTTTTTTGCTGTTTCTGTTGACATTTGTCCTGAATTTTTGTAGAATAGATTAAATATTACAATTAAAAATACGAAAAGAGAGGAAGAGAAAGATGGGAACTATTATTGGTGAAGGCATTACATTTGACGACGTATTATTGGTACCTTCTTATTCTGAAGTGATTCCGAATCAGGTAAGCTTAAAGACTCATTTGACAAAGAAGATTGCATTGAACATTCCTATGATGAGTGCAGGCATGGACACAGTTACAGAGCATCGCATGGCGATCGCGATGGCTAGACAGGGTGGTATTGGTATCATCCATAAGAACATGTCGATCGAGGCTCAGGCAGAGGAAGTAGACAAGGTAAAACGTTCAGAGAATGGTGTCATCACGGACCCATTTTATTTATCTCCAGAACATACATTACAGGATGCGGACAACCTTATGGCAAAGTTCCGTATTTCCGGTGTTCCAATTACAGAAGTTGGAAGCAAAAAACTGGTTGGTATCATTACAAACCGTGATCTTAAGTTTGAGGAAGACTTTACAAAGAAGATTAAAGAGTGTATGACCTGCGAAGGTCTTGTTACAGCTCCGGAAGGAATTGATCTGGATGAGGCAAAGAAGATCTTAGCAAAAGCACGTATTGAAAAATTACCTATCGTAGATAAAGATGGCAACCTGACCGGTTTGATCACGATCAAAGATATTGAGAAGCAGATCAAGTATCCAAATTCAGCAAAAGATGCACAGGGAAGATTGCTTTGTGGTGCTGCTGTAGGTGTTACTGCTAACATTTTGGATCGTGTAGACGCATTGGTTAAGGCTCATGTAGATTGTATCGTAATTGATACCGCACATGGTCATTCAGCAAATGTATTAAAGATTGTCCGCATGGTACGTGATGCGTATCCGGAATTGCAGATCATTGCAGGAAACGTTGCTACCGGCGAAGCTACGAAGGCGTTGATCGAAGCTGGTGTAGATGCGGTAAAGGTTGGTATTGGACCTGGTTCTATTTGTACAACACGTGTTGTAGCAGGTATTGGTGTACCACAGATCACCGCTATTATGGACGCAGCAGCGGCTGCAAAACCATATGGCATTCCGATCATTGCGGATGGTGGTATTAAGTACTCTGGAGATATGACCAAGGCGATCGCGGCAGGAGCCAGCGTTTGCATGATGGGAAGTATCTTTGCCGGATGTGATGAAAGTCCGGGAAGTTTTGAATTGTTCCAGGGTAGAAAATATAAAGTATATCGTGGAATGGGCTCGATCGCAGCGATGGAGAACGGCAGTAAAGACCGTTATTTCCAGACAGATGCGAAGAAGTTAGTTCCAGAGGGTGTGGAAGGTCGTGTTGCCTATAAAGGTTCTGTTGAAGACACGGTATTCCAGTTGATTGGTGGTATTCGTTCTGGTATGGGCTATTGTGGAGCTCCTACAATTGATGATTTGAAAGAAAATGGAAGATTTGTTAAGATTTCTGCAGCTTCCTTAAAAGAAAGTCATCCACATGATATTCATATTACAAAAGAGGCACCAAACTACAGTGTCGAATAGAAGAATAGGGAAGAAGAGAAGCCGTTACGCCATTGTGATCAGTGGCGTAGCGGTTTTTATCCTTTTTATGGGAGCATTGATCTCTTATGTCTGGCAGAAACAGACAGCTGCCAATACACAGCAGACAGCAGCGACAGCTATGTCGCACTTGTCGATTGAAAAGGATTTATTGACTCCGAATGAATATTCCAGACCACAGATCAAGCTAAAGAAAGTAAAGGGCGTTGTGGTGCATTATACGGCCAATCCAGGCACCGATGCGATTGATAATAGGAATTACTTTAATAACTTAAAAGAGAGCAATAAACAGCGAAAGAAGAGCATATACGCCAGTAGTCATTTTATCATCGGACTGGAGGGGCAGATCATACAGTGCATCCCGCTGGATGAGATTTCTTATGCGTCAAATGATCGCAATAAAGATACCATATCAATTGAGTGTTGTCATAAAGATAAAACAGGAGAGTTCAACCAGGCCACATACCAATCGTTAGTAGAACTTGTTGCATATTTATGTATCACGTATGGGCTGGAAGAAAAGGACATTATCCGGCATTACGATGTAACCGGAAAAAAATGTCCGTTATACTATGTAGAATACCCCGACAAATGGAATGAATTTAAAAAAGATGTGACAGAATACATGAAAAAAACGGAGAATCCATAAACAGGATTCTCCGTTTTAAATTGTTCAAAATTATAAAGGAAGTTGAATGGTCAGATTGGATCGATCATAACTGTGGTAATGAATCCCGGCAGCTTTCATCATCCGCTTAGCGGCAACGACAGAAGGGGAATCCGGATATTTGTTATCCATATAGATCACTTCTGCAATACCGGATTGGATCAATGCTTTCGTACATTCATTACAGGGGAACAACGTGGTGTAAATTCGGGCACCTTTTAAATTTGTTCCTGTGTAATTCAACAACGCGTTCAGTTCTGCATGACATACATACAGGTATTTGGTGTTGAGAGGATCTTCGCTATCTCGATCCCATGGGAATTCATCATCGGAACATCCGTGTGGCATTCCATTGTACCCCATAGAAAGAATCTTATTATCAGAATCCACGATACAGGCACCAACGCTTGTGTTAGGGTCTTTGCTTCGCATAGAAGAGAGTAACGCGATTCCCATAAAATATTGATCCCATGATAAATAATCGTTTCGTTTCATTGCAATCTCCCTTGTATAAGATTTATTTTACTGTAATTTTGATCTTTTTCGTACCTTTGTTATAGGTAGAAGTTTTCTTTGTCGTAAGAGTAATTGTTGTTTTGCCTTTTTTCTTACCTTTAATGGTTAATTTACCATTTTTCAAAGTTACAGAAACAAGTTTTTTCTGCTTCTTTGTAAGTTTTGTCAAGGCAAGTTTTCCATTTGACTTCTTACTTACTTTCAATACTACTTTTTTACCTTTTTTCACACTGACAGCACTAACTGCTTTTTTGCCCTTCTTAACAGTGATAGTAGCTTTCTTTCTTGAAGAAGTGGTGGTTGTGCTGTTGTTTGTGGTTGTAGTAGTTGTGTTATTAACAGTAGTATTTGTGTTGTTATTTGTATTGTTATTTGTATTGTTGTTACTGTTATTGTTGTTATTGTTGTTATTATTGTTGTTGTTATTATTGTTGTTATTATTATTGTTGTTATTGTTATTTCCGTTGTTACTCTGTGAGGTTACATTGGAAGCAGTTGTGTTACCCGACTGAATGGATGCAATCTCATCATCGGACAATACGCGGTCAAAGCACATGATCTCATCAACAGCGCCATGGAAGTAAGCATCCCAACCGTTAACACCAAAGTAAACCTTAGCACCAGTCTGTGTCATAACTTTATCAGCAACAGAACCGGAAGCAACTTCTTCGCCATTCAGATACAAATGGCCGGTAGAAGTATTGTTATCATTGTGTGTAACAGTAAATACAACATGCTGCCATTCACCGACAATGTATCCTTTTGTTGGTACATTTTCACAGTCGATATAAGTGCCATTGCTCTTAGACCAGATACCTCTGGAAGTAGCAGTTAAGTTTAACCAGTACTCAGGAGTAAATGTTCCGGCGGTAAGAACTGGATCAACACTGCCGCCAAGAGAGTCTGGTTTCATCCAGAAAGAAATACTGTAGCTGTCACCGAGATCGTTGGCAGAACCAAGATCCAAACCATATGTACCATCCAGATACATTGCTTTTCCACCATTTACACCTTCTACATAGCTGTAAGAAGGATTAGCAACAGCAGCAGGAGTCAATCCTTTTGTAACGGCTTCTGCGTTGTCTTCTTTTTCTTCAAAGTTGAAGATTTTTACTGGAGCAGTTCCGAATTTGAAGTTGCTGTAGTCTTTTTCAATTGTCAATGTGTATGACTTGGATGTTGTCCAGTCTTCTGCATATACAACAATGCTGACTTCTTTTTTAGAAGTGTCAACATCAACAGATTTTCCGGAGTCTACCAGATTGCCATCTACATATACTAAACCTTTTTCGTCTGCAATGGTAGCAGTGATCGAAACGGTCTTTTCCGATGCAGGAACTTTAACGGTGTATTTATTGCCATCCTGTGTAACTTCATATTTTCCGGCAGTCAGAGATTTCAAACTGTTTTCTGTAGAGAAGTTGTCATCGCTGCTGGTTGGGATCTTACTGCTGTCTAAGTAGAAAGTAGAAGCAGCAGGGCGGCTTCCGTCAGTGAGGTAAAGCTTACCATCAATGATGGTGATGTATTTACCAGGATAAGCAACGCTTTCGAAAGAAACACCATCGCTGCCTGCTAAACCAGTAGATTTTTTGAAAGTCTGCTGTTTGGCAACTTCATCAATTGTGTTCTGATCTGCATTCTGGGCAAGTACAACAGAACCATCCTCTTTTGCAGTCAGGAAAAGACCCTGTTTGTTTTCAGACTGGATGGAAATCTCATCGTCCGTTGCGCCGGAATAAAAGCTGTTGGAGAATACCCACTGGGAATCTGCTTCGTCATCGGTTTCAATTGAACCTACCGCTACATTGGTATATGGATATGTGCTGTCAGCAGATGAGTTTCTGTAGTTCTCGTGGGCAATTTTTTTGCTTGTTGAAGTATAGAGGGTATTGGTTTCTCCCCACAAACCGGATGCGGATTCAGGAATTGGCTGAATACTGCCATCGTCGTTGAATTTTACTTCGGTAATACATACTGTTCTACGGTGCCCGCTTCCTCCCGGAAGACTACCGTTGTGATAAACAAAATAAGTTTTGCCTTTGAAATCGAATACAGCCATGTGGTTGGTATCGGAAGTAGCAGTTGGCTCAGTCAGAACAGAACCAAATTCCCATTTTCCGCTCAAAAGATCATCGGTTGTAGAGTAAGCCATTTCTTCACGCCATTTGTAAGCATAGAAGAGATAGTACTTGCCGTAAGGTTTTCCATCGCTGTCGGTACGGCGGTACAACCAAGGAGCCTCTGTGTAGTTGGCAGATACTGGGCTCTGAGATAAGATATCAGCGGATGCTTTGCTTGTTCCGCATGTGATCTTGCCATCGCCATTTAAATCTTTGACGGTTACCATGTCTTCCTCTAATTCGCAGACATAGTATTTGCCGTTACCCCATGCGAGGTAGCGGTGTTCTTCACCGTTTTCGTCTGTTTCAATCCATGCAGTTGGATCAATGTCGTTCCAATCGCTGGTCTGTGGGCTGGTAAGAGTACCTTTTACCAATGGCTCACCTTTGTCGACAAAAGGTCCGGTAGGGCTGTCAGCAACGGATACACCGATAGATTGCTTACCACTGGAAGTCTTGTCCCATGAGCAGTAATACATGTAATACTTGCCATCATGTTTCATAACCTGAGATGCCCAGGCTGCATTATCGTCTTTATCCCAAGATACATCTTTCATACTCATGACAACACCGTGGTATGTCCATGTTTTGAGGTCTTTGGTGGAGTAGCACAAATATTCAGGGATGTTGTAGGCTTCTCCATTTGCTACATCGTGACCGGTATAAAGATAAATCGTATCGCCATCTACTAAAATAGAAGGGTCACCACCATAAATAT
>CAKREC010000049.1 GCA_934316925.1 uncultured Eubacterium sp. | reverse complement strand
TATGGGGCATTAGCTCAGGTGGTAGAGCACTTGACTTTTAATCAAGTTGTCCGGGGTTCGAGTCCCCGATGCCTCACTAACCGAAAAACCGTACAATTCCCGTAAAATGGGCGTTTGTACGGTTTTCTTGTATTTATTCATATGTGTACATATTAGTTGGTTTAGTAGTGTGCAAAAATTATGTCGGAAAACAACAGCTGTGATTTTTCTTGCGGATAATTTAGCGAGTGGATTATCTCCGTACAGTTCAAGTTCAATTGCTTTTTTTATTGAGAAAAAGTGGATTGTAAACATATTGACCATAAATATAAAATAATTTATACTCTTTGATAGTTAGATGCGACTAACTGTGAATAAATCATGTGATGTCTCCCATAATAATACTGCTGATTATAAGGAAATGATTCGTTTCCGGGAGACATTGCTATCCAAAACATATTGGAAGGGAGAAATTAAATTGAAATATTTAGAAATTAAAAAAGTTATTGGACGCGAAATTCTTGATTCCAGAGGAAATCCGACAGTTGAGGCTGAAGTGTATCTTACAGATGGCACGATGGGTCGTGGAATGGCTCCAAGTGGAGCATCTACGGGTGTATTTGAAGCTCTGGAACTGCGCGATAATGAAAAGGATCGTTATTTAGGAAAAGGTGTGAAAAAAGCTGTTGAGAATATTAACCAGGTCATTCATGACACGTTAAAAGGAATGAATGCTGCCGATATTTATGCGGTAGATCAGGCAATGATCCAGGCGGACGGAACAAAAGACAAATCAAAGTTGGGAGCGAATGCAATTCTTGCCGTATCGATCGCTACGGCACAATGTGCGGCAAAAGCGTTTGAAATGCCTTTGTATCGATTTTTAGGTGGAATTTCTGGAAATCAGTTGCCGGTTCCGATGATGAATATCATCAATGGAGGTTGTCATGCGCTTTCATCTGGATTAGATGTACAGGAATTTATGATCATGCCGGTTGGAGCTTCTTCATTTAAAGAATGTTTGCGTTGGTGTGCAGAAGTATTTCATGCATTAGCATCGATTCTTAAGGAAAGAGGTCTGGCTACTTCGGTTGGTGATGAGGGTGGATTTGCTCCTGCACTGGCATCGGATGAAGAAGCAATTGAAACGATATTAGAGGCAGTGAAAAAAGCTGGATATGAGCCAGGAAAAGACTTCCGTATTGCAATGGATGCCGCTTCATCTGAGTGGAAAACAGATGAAGTTGGAAAATATAAGCTGCCAAAAGCAGGAACCACTTATACTTCGAAAGAATTGATCGCACATTGGAAAGGCCTTGTAGAAAAATATCCAATTATTTCGATTGAGGACGCGTTAGATGAGGAAGATTGGGAAGGCTGGCAGGAGTTGACAAGAGAGTTGGGTGATAAAGTACAGCTCGTAGGCGATGATTTGTTTGTAACAAATACGGAACGACTGGAAAAAGGAATTAAACTTGGATGTGGAAACTCTATTTTGATCAAGTTAAATCAGATAGGATCGATATCAGAAACATTAGATGCCATCAAGATGGCACACAAGGCTGGTTATACAGCGATTGCATCCCACCGTTCGGGAGAAACTGAGGACACAACAATAGCAGATTTGGCGGTTGCCTTGAATACATGTCAGATCAAGACCGGCGCACCCAGCCGCACCGAGCGTGTTGCTAAGTACAATCAGTTGATCCGTCTGGAAGAAGAATTGGGAGCAAGTGCAAATTATCCAGGCATGGATGCGTTTCATGTAAAATAAAAATGTGGATAAATATGTAAACAAAGGGTCGTGTTGTTGAAACACGGCCTTTTATATTGAAAATCATCAACAAGGAGTTTTAAACTGTATATAAGGCTTTGTAAGAAGTTATTAACATATATTAACACTAGTATTGATAAAGTTATCAACAATTGTGCATGGATATGTTGATAACTTTTTCTTTGTTGACAAACAAAGAGTTGATACCTAAAGAAAAAGAAAGAAGGAATACATTTGAAAACAAACAAATTAGCGGTGCGGCTCATCTGTTATTTAGCAGGGTTATTTGTCATGACAATGGTTGTTGTATCGTTAATTACCTATCTGATTGTTTTGCACGGATTAGGAAGTGTTGGACTTGGTACTGTAGTTGTAGCTGTTTTTGTAGGAGTTGCTTTGAAGCAGATCACGAAGCTTCTGGGAAGTAAGCGAGATAAGCTTTTAGGCAGAAATCAGGAAAATATAGCATAATAAATCAATTTATAAAGCTTGTCAAAATATTTATATTTACTTATAATTAAATTGGTATTTTATCAAAAAATACAGATTTTTATGGAGGAAAAGAAATGAAGCAAAAACAAATTCAAAAAAAGGGTATTGCATGGTTATTGTGTTTCATGCTTGCCGTTGTTTTGAGCACAGGTATTGTTGTTGAGGCTGTTTCTGTCCAGGCAGCTACGACAGAGGAAGAAACGTTGAGCGAGGATACATCCTTAGCTGGTGTTAAGGTTTCAACGGCAGCGGACAAAAGATCTTACAAAATTGGAGCCATGGCGAAGGTAACCGTAAGTGTTACAAACACCAATTCATACGATCTTAATAATGTAACAGTTGAGTACAAACTCCCTGCGGGATTTAAGACGGCTAATGGACAGACAAAACAGACCGTTGATTCGCTGAAAGCAGGAGAGACAAAAGAATTTACAGTAGATACACAGGTTGCCAAGTATGAAACCGGTGATGTGGATATGGCAAGTTATTTTACACCATTGACCATTACGTTGATCGTGATCGCAGCATTGGTTGTACTGGCATTGGTATTCTTTATTATAAAGAAATTCAATAAAAAAATGGCAAAGAAGAGTATGGCACTTTTCCTTGTATGTGCATTAGCCGGCGCTGGTGTTTATCAGAACCCGATTGATGTGAAAGCCGTAGCAGACGATGGTATGGCAGTATCCGATGATTATTATCATACATCGGTTCATGATCCATCTGTTGTAAAAGATCCTGAAACAGGAACATATTACATATTTGGTTCTCATCTTGCATTTGCAAAATCAAAGGATCTTTATTCCTGGGAGAAATTTACAAATAATATTAACTCTGATTATAGAACACTTTTTGCAGAGCCTTGGAAATGGGCATCCGCAGACGGATCCGGAGATCTGAGTGGACGTATGTGGGCACCGGATGTGATCTATAACAAGACCATGAAAAAATGGTGCATGTACATGAGCATTGACGGTGATAACTGGTGTTCTGCAATCTGTCTTTTAACAGCAGACAATATTGAAGGACCATATGATTATCAGGGCATCGTTGTTTACTCCGGTGTAAACAATGCAAAGACAAAAGCACCGATTGAAGAAACCGATATGGAAAAGGTTCTTGGAAAAGATGCAGACCTTTCTGCTTATGAGTCAACCGCAAGATCCTGTATCAATGCGATCGATCCGAACGTGCGGTATGATGATGACGGCAATCTTTACATGGCATACGGTTCCTGGTCTGCCGGTATCTACATGTTGAAATTGGATCCGGCTACCGGAATGAGAGATTATAATACCAAATATGTTACCGAGGATAATGTATCCGATGCATATTACGGAACAAAACTTGCCGGTGGACATTATAATTCCGGTGAGGGACCATACATTTTAAAAGCAGGAAAATATTATTATCTCTTTATTTCCTACGCTGGACTGGAAGCAACCGGTGGTTATCAGATGCGTGTTTACCGTTCAGAAAAGATTGATGGACCATATGTAGATCAGAATGGAGAATCTGCAATTTGTAAACGCTCACAAGATATGAAAAAGACCAATTATGGTGTAAAACTGTTTGGTAGTTATGATATGGCGGGACTTGGACAAGTTCAGGTTGCGCAGGGACATAACTCAGCATTTGTAGATGATGATGGCAAGATTTTCCTTGTATATCATACAAGATTCCAGTCGACAAACGGAAAGAATGAAACACATTCGGTTCGTGTGCATCAGATGTTTGTGAACGAAGATGGATGGCTTGTGGCAGCACCATATGAGTACTGCGGAGAAACATTGCCGGAAGAACCATATTCTGCAGATGAAATAGCTGGCGAGTATGATTTCATTTATCATGAGCCTACCGAATCATACAATGTAGTAAACAACAAGCAGTATGGTGTCGTTGGTCAGGAAGAAGAAACAACACAGTCGGTACAGGTTGCCAAAGAGATCACAGTAGATCACAAAAAAGCACCAATTAAATGTACCGTATCCTTCTCACATGAAGGATCTGCAAAGGTAGTGATCAATAAGGACGGTACCGTAACAGGAGATTATGCCGGAACATGGAAATACACTTCCGGAGCAAATGTAGAAATGACACTGAATGGAGTTGTTTATAAGGGTGTATTTATCAAGCAGCATGATGAGACCATGTTCAGCAACACACGTATGACATTTACACTTTTAGGAAACAACGTTACGGTATGGGGTGTTGATGATAAAGAAGCTGACGCAAACGAGAATTCAGAAGATTGATAAAGAAGTGACAGCTTAAGATTAATACAATAAAACAAATAGGAGCCATTGCCCGTTACTAAGGCAATGGCTCCTATTTTATATGGATAACGATTTAATTTAACTGGTAGTATAATCCTTTCTTTGCCATGAGTTCTTCATGTGTACCGGATTCTGCAATTCCTTTATCTTTGATAAAAAGAATCCGGTCAGCATTACGGATGGTAGAAAGGCGATGAGCAACAATAAATGCGGTCTTGTCTTTTAAGATAACATCCAGTGCTTGTTTGATCAGATTTTCGGTTTCCGTATCAATTGAGCTGGTTGCTTCATCCAAAATGATAACCGACGGATTTTTCAAAATAATGCGGGCAAAGGACAGAAGCTGTTTTTCACCTGCTGATAATCCCATACCACGTTCTTCCAACATATGGTCATAGCCGCCAAACAGTTTCGTGATAAATTCGTCGGCAAAGATCGTTTTTGCGGCGGCAATACATTCTTCATCGGTAGCATCCAGACGACCGTAACGGATATTGTCCATGATCGTCCCACGGAAAATAAATGGATCCTGCATAAGAACACCAACTTCATCTCGAAGGGAGTGAAGGGTACAATCTTTTACATCAATGTCGTCAATGGTTACGCTTCCGGCAGCAACATCATAAAAGCGAGTGAGCATATTGATGATCGTTGTTTTACCGGCGCCAGTTGGTCCGACAAGGGCAATGGTTTCTCCTGGTTTAACGTGAAGATCCAAATGCTCTAAAATGTTTACACCATCTTCATAACAAAATGTAACATCGTTAAAATCGACTTTTCCTTTTACATGGGACAAAGTGACGGCATCCTCTTTATCCTGGATATCGACCGGACAATTGATCGTGTCAAATACCTGCTCTAAGTTCGAACTTACCTGAGCCAGCTGCTGAATGATAATTGCAATCTGAGTTAGAGGACCACTAAACTGTGACATGTAGTTTGTAAAAGCGACTACAACACCGGCATTTAAAAAAGCATTTCCCTGCAGGATTAAATATAAGCTTAAGCCATAAAGACAAAGAGAACCAAGATTCCAGAAGATTTCAACGATCGGTGTATTTAACTCATTTCGTACGACAATCTTCATCCATTGTTTCAGGCTGAGACCATGAATATAAGAATAGGTTTCTTCACTGCTTTCTACATGATTGTAGTTTTTAACAATTTTTTCACCCATGATCGTTTCAATCAAAAATGCAGTACGATTGGAAATTTTGGCACGGTGCTGGCCAAACAGTTTACGGATTGAGTATCGAAGACCAAAAACACAGATCATCATTGGAACAACCGTAGCAAACACAATCGCAGTAAGCTGTGGACTGAGACCAAGCATGAAAAATGTTACGATCACAATTTTGGCAATATAGCTTAAGAGAAGGACCACGTAGTTCGTGAAAAAGTTAGCAAGTTCATTGATGTAATCGGTAACACGAACAACAATTTTGCCATCTGGTTTTGAGTCAAAATAGTCAAAAGAGAGTTCCTGCAGTTTATAGAAAATATCCTGCCGGATCTTCGCAATGATATTGTGTCCCATTGTTCCCATAAGACTTTGGTGCAGAAATGTCACAAAAATCTCAATGGCAGCCAGTCCGATCATGCCAAAAATGATAAATGCCAGTGTCTGGTATTCCTTTGTTACAACAACTTCATTGATCACTTTTTTCAGAAGAAGTGGTGTGATCATGGCAACGGCAGATGAGACGATCATCAAAAGGCAGACAAAGATAAAGATCATCTTATAGGGAATGATGTAACCAAGAATTTTTCCAAACTGCTTCATATCAATTTTTCGTTCAATGACTTCATCTTGAAAATAGGTATTTCTTTTTGCCATTTTTACACCTCCTGTTCATAATGCATAACCTGATTTTGCTGTGCCTGTTGGATCCGGTACACGCTGGCAAAGTGACCATTGAGTGCCATCAGTTCATCAAAGGTTCCGCGCTCTACAATCTTGCCGTCTAAAAGATACAGAATTTCGTCGCAGTCAACAACAGAAGACATTCGATGCGCGGAGATCAACAGGGTCTTTTCGGCATAATGTTCTTTAATGTCTGCTAACAGTTTCTTTTCGGTAGAAACATCGAGCGCCGAGGTAGAATCGTCTAAAACCAGAATTGGTGCATTCTTCAGCAGTGCTCTTGCAATGGAGACACGCTGCTTTTGTCCACCGGATATACCAAGGCCACGTTCACCGACGATCGTGTCATAGCCTTCGTCAAGTTTCTGAATAAAATCATCAGCCTGGGCGTGAACCGCTGCGGTATGTACCATCTCATCGGTTGCCTCTGGATTGCCATAGGAGATATTAGAATCAATGGTGTTGGAGAACAAAAATACTTCCTGATACACATATGCAAATTGATTTCGCAGAGAGATCAGATCATAGTCTTTTATATTCACGTCATTTAGCTTGATCTCACCATCTGACATATCATGTATACGGGTCAGAGATTCTAATAAAGTACTTTTACCACTTCCTGTCCCACCGACAATTCCCACTTTTTTGCCGTAAGGGATATCAATCGTAATGTCAGTTAAAACTTCTTTTCCATACATTTTCATGGAAGCGTGGGACAACGAAATGTGTGGTTCTTTGGATTCGTCTACGGAGAGAGATCCATTTGGGATCCTGCTTTCACATTCCATAAAATGCATCATCTTATAACCGGAAACAATCTGTTGCTGCATCTGGAACATCATGTTGTTGATCATGGTAATGTAGTTCATGATACGAAGCACATATTCCGTACATGCAACGAGATATCCAAGGCGGATCTGTCCATTCATAACTAAGATCGCGCTCACGGCAATACTTCCGATATATGCAACCTGCTTAATGCTGCTGAATGCAGCTTCAAACGATGCAGAAAGTTTGACCTGTTTAATATAGGAGTCGCGCAGATTTTCATTGGACTTATCAAATTTTTCTTTTTCGCGTGCCTCGTTTGTAAAAGAACGCACGAGACGAACCGCTTCAATATTTTCCTGAACTTTCAGATTCATGTCGCTGTTGCAGGCACGAATGTCACGGTAATTCACACGTGCGAGCTTTTTAAAGCGAAGCAGTGCAAAGATAAAGACAGGAGAAAGGATCACAGGGATCAAAAGAAGAAATGGATTGATCGCTGCAAGTATTATAATAGAGGTGATCAATACAAATGCACTGTCAAAAATATTTGGTATAATTCGGCAGAAAAGTTCTTTGTACATGATCGTATCTGAGTTGATCGTGGTAAGAAGTTCGCCGGTATTGTACTCGGAGATCGTAGCGCTGTCCAAAGTCATTAATTTGTGGAACGTAGCAATTCGGAGATCCGTCTCCATGCGCAGTCCCAGTTTCTGGTTCATGACATTGCGTATATATACAAGAATTAACTTTAATAAAAGCAATCCCATAAATAAAGCCGCTAAATGCCAAAAAAGCTCCATTGTATGTACTTGACCGTACTTACTACTGAGCATAAAAGAGAAGATACTGTGATCCCCATCTGGGGAGGTATCTTTTACAATATAATCCACAAACATGGCAGTGATCAATGGGAGCAGAAGGTCTGCTCCCAGAGCGATACAGCTCATGATCTTGCCAAGGATGGATAATGGTAAATTTCGTTTCCAGTATTGGAAACCGAATTTTAAAACATCCACAAAATCCTCCGTAAAATAATCAGTCTTTAACTGCTAATGTAGCAGGTGGTTTTGAAAGAATGCCGTACACAGGAAGGATACTGATAAATACGTGTACTGCATATAAGCATATCAGTAAGATCAGGGCAGACCACCAAGGCATATACATCGCAATTTCCAATGATGGAATGGAACTGATAAATTGTATAATGCCACAGGTTAAGAGGACTGCCGGAAGAGAAGTGTAACTGGTAACCAGGATCATTTCCAGCATATACGCTTTCAAAATACTTCCTCTTGAGATTCCAATGAGACGATATACCGTAAGCTCTTCGCTTCGTGAAGAGGCGTTAGACTTGATCGTAAAGTAAACCATGATGAGTGAGATCAATGTGATCGCGATCGGGATCATCGTCTTGGCGTTCATATCACTGGAGTGAGCTTCCTGATAGCTCTTCATATCGTCCTCTGCCGGAACAGAACTTTCGATTTTGAAAGAGCGTCCGTTTTCATCGCCTTTCTCCTGGAAGTAGGCAGCAGTGGCAGCAGCATCATCCGTGTAAATATAGCACAATTTGTTTTCGCTGATCATAAGATCTTTCATGTTCTGGCATCCCTTGTCACTCATGACATAGTCATATTCCAGATCATTTGGAATTGTGCCGACAACTTTATATTCATGATCGTAATCATCGCCAAATACTTTTGTTGTCTCATCTTTTTTGTAGAGAGCTTCGCGGATCAGAATTTCATCATCTTTCAAATTCAGATTCTGGTCAGCATCGGAATTTTCCTGTAAGTACTCTGCTACACTGGCTATTTTGTAGCCTTTTGCACTAAGACCCATCAACATATGCTGGTTGCAATACAGACTTGGCTCGTTGGTGTTGCAAATACCTACAATTGTCAACTCTGTTTCCACAGAAGCAATTTTCAACTTCATACCAAGATAATCTTCATAGCCGTTTAAGAGAGAAGCAACCGAAGTTTTGGAGGCAGCAAGCCGGTCAATGATCCGCTGATCCAGAACAACATCGTTACGATTGACGGGCATTTCTCCATAAGTCAGATCCTCTTTTTTCAAATGTGTATAGTTTACAAAATTGAAATCTGTGATCTGCTGTGTCAGGTTGTAAAGCTGTTTGTATCCGCTGCCGGAAATGTAGATGTTGGCAGTTGGAATACACATGGCATCTCCATGATCGGTCGTATCCATAAATTCATGAATAAAATCCAGAGCCTCATTTGTCTGCCTGCCCCACATCCGGGAAGTAGTTTTTGAAAAAATAACTTTCGCGTAATGAGAGTCGGACATAACAACATTGGCTTTATTTACATTAAAATTACTGAATACCTGCGCCATAGTGATAGAAAGCAGGATTGCGGTAGCAAGAAGAATACCGATCACAAAGGCTTGTTTTTTACCCATAAGCTGGATATTTTCCTTTGCCATACGGAAAATTTCTTTTTTGCTGAGTTTGGCGGAACCACCGCCGGAAAGTTTTGGAAGATCATAAGAGAAATCTTCTACTTTGGACATATCCAGCTTTGGGCGTTCTTCATCCAGCATGCGTACGCCGTTTTCCACTCCCTCAATCAGAATGTCACAATTCATATTATTTTTTATGTATAATTTTCCGTCTTTCCAGGCAAGTGTCAGGTCAAGTTTTTCCGGCAGTGCCGTCTTATTCTGATACAGTTCGATCTGTCCCTGTTCTCCGCACAGAGAAAAACGATCCATTTCCTTTAAGTAAATGTTGGAATCATCGCTTCGCTCATAGCTGTCGATCGGTTTATTTGGCTCGTCGCGCACAATCTTTCCATCCTGCACTTCGATAATGCGGTCAGCAAAGAAATTGGCAATTCGTTTTTCATGTGTGACAAGAAGAACAAGACACTCTTTGGAGATATTTTTTAAAATACTCATGGTACGGAGTGTATTTTCTTCGTCCAGGTTGCCGGTCGGTTCATCCGCAAAAATAATATCAGGAGATTTCACTAAAGCTCTGGCAATGGATACACGCTGCTGCTGTCCACCGGATAATTTGGAAACGATCTTCTTTTTGTATTTTTCGATTCCAAGTACTTTCAGTACATAATCGACGCGGGCATCTTTTTCCTCTTCGGTCATGTTGTAACGGTTGAGAGCAAGTTTGATGTTGTAGGCAACCGAATAATCTTTCAGCAGATAATAGTTCTGAAAAACATAGTCAAAATGATCGTTTCGGATCGGTTCCATTACTTTCGGATTGTATTTTGATACGCTGGTACCATCAATGGAAATACTTCCGCCGGAGAATGTGTCCAATCCACCGATTGTGTTCAATAATGTAGTTTTTCCGGAACCACTTTCGCCCAGAATACATACAAGACCGGTGGCATCCAGTGAAAGGTTAATGTCGTTCAATACATGAACTTCATTTTTTTTGCCCTTATTGTAAAATTTGTTAAGATTTTTTATTTCTATCATGCGTTCAACCGTCCTTTCAGTAAGCGATTAAAGAAAGCAACTGTCAGAAGGATCAAAAGGATGTTATATACCATAAAGCAAAGATATGTAAATGGCGTATAATACCACATCATCTCCTGAATAAATGAGACGTTTGCCAGTTTCAGGATCCACATTACAAGGATCGTAAAGATTGTAGCAATCAAAGTATAACCGATCATTTCAAAGTAACTGATTTTTTTGATCACCGGCATTTTCATACCAATAAATTTCATGACAAAATAATCTTTGATACGGATCTTCATCAGAGAACGAAGGATCAGAATTTCGGCAATCAACAGGATCAACAGGCCAAAAGCGGAGATCGCAATGATCGTCAGTCGCTGTGTTACCAGTTCCTGATTATAATCAGCCATGCTGATACGATAAGTACTTATCGGTTCATAGCCTTTCTTCTGAAGTTTTTTCATGACCACATCTAATTTGGCGTAATTATCAACGTACACAGATGCCTGATTGCTCTGCACCGTGTAATAGGTATCGAAAAATTCCTGGCTGACCTCTAAAAACTGATCGGTGTTATCATGTTTCTGCTCCTGCACCGTGACAGTACCTTTGGTTGGATCTCCTACGGCATTGCCATCATGATTGTATTGCTGGAGTGTAAATGGAACATCGCCGGTCGGCGGCATCTCATCGGATTCTCCACGGCCGGATACCCGTGCTTCCATGCCGGATAATTCGTCATTGATCACAGGGATCATTTCAAGTTTTTTGCGATAATCACCATAGGAAGTGTCATAGTTGTATAAAAGCCGGTAAGTGCCGGAATCAAGGTGCATAGAGAGCATGCGGCACAGTTCATTGGAAAAATAAACCTGATCGGTCTCTTCTTTCAAAATACCGACAATTTTTACATTCATGGAATAATTCTGACCGGAATCCCAGATGTTGTGTGCTACAAAGTAGCAGAGCTTTTCTTTATCCAGTTGTGATGTGTCCTTGGCATAAAGAACAATTTCGTTTCTGGCTGCCGGCAAACGGCCGGCTACCAGATCTTTTTCCGTTAATCCGTCACAGGAGCGCATAAAACGGGTTTCCTTTAAGAAAGAAACGGTTTTCACTTCGGTGTTTTCATTTTGTTTACGCTGTTCTCCGTACATATATTTATAGTCAACACCCTGCTCTAAGTAGAAGTTGATGTCATTGGCAACATCACAGGTGTCAACCGAAGAAACATGGGAGATGGATGTCAGCGTTTTATAATCATCCTCGGTTAATTCCTTTTCATCGGATCGCTTTACAACAAGCCGTGTGGCGTCTTCATGATAAAAAGCACTTTGTGTATAATTTCTTGTTGAATAATCATCATGGTGCATAAACAACTCGCCAACAAAAAGGAATGATGCGACGGCGATCACAAGAAGAAAACAGGTGAACAACAAGGCTCTTCCTTTTTGTGTTGTCGCATTTCGTCTGGCGAAAAGGGATGCCACTTTGTTTTCCCAGGAGCGATTCATAGGTTCAAAACAGGATTCATCTTTGGCAGCAGGAGCTGCAGCGGCAGTTTCAACAGGTGCAGCATCTTCGTTCATTGGCACGTCGGAAACAACCTGGCCATCATGAATACGGATCTTCCGGGTAACATAAGCTTCTGCCTGATCAAAGTTGTGAGTGACCATAATGACCAGACGATCTTTTGATAACTCTTTTAAAAGTTTGATGATCTGGATTCCTGTTTCGCTGTCAAGATTGCCGGTAGGTTCGTCAGCAACAATAATGCCGGTATTTTTGGCAAGCGCTCTGGCGATCGAAAGACGCTGCTTTTGTCCGCTCGACAACTGGGATGCCCGCTGATTTTCATAGCCGGTTAATCCGACTTGTGCCAGATAACCCTTTGCCGTTTCTTCTGCTTCGGGCTGTTTCATCCCCATGACTAAAAGTGCGCAGATAATATTGTCCAGAGCACTGTAGTGTCCGATCAGACTATAATCCTGAAAGACATATCCGATCTTGGTCTGACGATAATGTTCCCAGTCATCTTCGTCGTATTGGAACGTCGGCTCCCCGTCGATGAACATCTCGCCATCATCAAAGGTGTCCATTCCTCCTATGATATTTAAAAGTGTAGATTTTCCGCTACCACTTTCACCGGTAATGGCTACGAATTCTTTCTCATAAAATGCAAGATTGATCTTACGCAAAGCCTGGGTAACCGCGGTTTCTGAGTAATAGCTTTTACTGATATTTTGCAGCTCAATTTTCGTTTGCTTCACCGTCTTGTGTCCTCCTTTTAAAGTTTTCAGCAAATCCTTTGCGGAATTTGCTAGGTGTCATACCTTGAACTTTTTTAAATTGTCTTGAGAAGTGCTCTACATTGTCATATCCGCAGGCGTCGGCAATCTCTGAAATTGTAAAATCTGAAGTTTCCAGTAGATTGGACGCATAAGAAATCCTTCCCCAAATAATATCCTGCTGAATACTCACGTGAAAAAAGTCCTTATACAGATGTTGCACATAAGAGGTACTCATACCGAGTTCATTGGCTATGGATTCCGCGCCTTCAGGATGATACTGATGGTTAAAGATCTTACGCCGGATGTCGATCAGTTTTTTTCGATACAACATATTACGGTTGCCACCTTTTTCAGAAATGGCAAAAAGGTCACTGAATTTGTATAACAGGGTTTTCATACGAAAGCTCAAAAGTTCCTCATGATGCTCTCCGACATCGTAGAATTCCTTATGGATCTCGGAAATCATATCCGTAATCTCCTGGTAATCAGGAAGTGATATCGGAGTATTAAAAGGAATTTTCAGATTTTCGATAAAGGAAGGTTCATTTTCAATGCTGAAGTGAATAAAGTCATTTTCAAAGTGGCCATCCTTTTTCCGATACAACTGAGGGCTTCCCTCCGGAAACAAAATGAACGTGTTTGATGGTATCAATTGATACTCGCCCGTAAGATTTACCTGTGTAGGGCGGCGTAAAAATAATAGCAGATAATCACCGGAACCATCTGGCCGGTATATCTCAAGTCCACCCACATTTAAAAATTTGTAGCCTAATGCTGAAATACGAATCATATGCAAATCCTTTCTAAGCTAAATATATCAAAATAACCTTAAAAAAATCTTAAGTATTGCATCGCCATCTCAAATTGATTATAGCCAAATAGGTCAAATAGTCAATAGGAAAAGAAAAATGGTTTTTGATTTATTCTGCATATAAGATTTTGGGAAAGAAAATGGAATGCCAGAGATTGTAGAAAAATAAAAAATGCAACATTTGTTTGTAAAATGTTGCATTTTTTTCTGACACTATATATATCGGAGAGCCCCGGAAATACTTAACCATCTTTTTTTATTTTTTTTGCACAGGCAGGATCATTTTTTCCTGTGAGTTATTTTTTCTATGTTGTTTCTTCCTAATATTATGTGCAATTGATCAAGACAAATACATTCTTTAAAAAGATCTGTATTACGGGATATTTACCTATTTTTATCAAATTATATTCATGAGATCGGTATGTTTGGTGAAAGTAACATTTTACAAACAAATGTTGCATCACAAGATTTACTTGATGGGAGGTATACATGCTTAGATTATCGGTAAGCACCGAAGAATATCTGATGATCGGTGACAACATCAAGATTGCTTTCTTGGGAGGAAGTCATAATCATATGAGAATTATGATCGATGCGCCCAAAGAGGTCAACATCGTCCGGAGCACCGTATTGGAAAAGAAAAATCCGGAGTTAAAGGAAACGGGATCTAAGTATTATGCGGAGCCGGAGCTGCCGGAACGTTACCGCAAAAAGAAAGTTCCCAAATCAGATAATAACTGAGACAATTCAATTCTTATCGGGCCCAAGGGTTGTTTTGCCACAGATATTATAGATACATGAAAACTGAATTGTCACAAACGGATTTGTGACAGCAAAACAAGGAGGTAATTATTATGATCGTACAGCACAATATTTCATCTATGAACGCTAACAGACAGTTAGGAATCGTA
>CAKREC010000048.1 GCA_934316925.1 uncultured Eubacterium sp. | reverse complement strand
GATATTAAGATTAATAAAGGTGAAGTAATTGGCTTGACCGGCCTGCTTGGATCCGGACGATCCGAACTGGTTCGTGCGATCTATGGAGCAGATAAAGCAGATAGTGGTACCTTAAAAGTAAATGGTAAGGTGGTTAAGATCAACACCCCATTAGACGCAATGAAAGCTGGTATGGCATATCTTCCGGAGGATCGTAAAAAAGAAGGTATCTTTGCAGATCTTTCGGTAAGAGAGAATATTATCATTGCGTTACAGGCAAAGAGAGGTATGTTTAAATTGCTCAGCCGCAAGCAAATGGAAGAGTTTACGGATAAATATATTGATATTCTCCAGATCAAGACTGCCAGCAGAGAAACACCGATCAAGAGCCTGTCCGGTGGTAATCAGCAGAAAGTGATCATTGGACGCTGGCTGTTGACAGATCCTGAGTATCTGATTTTGGATGAACCAACAAGAGGTATTGATATTGGTACGAAAACAGAAATACAAAAACTGGTATTAGATCAGGCGGATCTGGGCAAAGCAGTTACATTTATTTCATCCGAGGTAGAGGAAATGCTTCGTACTTGCAGTCGTATGGCAGTTTTGCGCGACGGCAAAAAAGTAGGCGAGATTGAGGGCGATGACCTGAATCAGGAGTCTATCATGAAAGCGATAGCAGGAGGTGACGATAAATGAGTGAGAAAAGTGCGAAAAAATCAGGATTCGACATTCACAAGATAACAGGACATCGACTGTTTATGCCGATCGTGTGCTTGTTGATCGTATTGTTGGTCAATGTATTCAGTGCAAAAGACTTCTTTACATTTTCGGTTGTAGAAGGTCATTTGAGTGGATGGATCATCACGGTAATCAATCGTGCATCCGAACTGGTTATATTGTCAATTGGTATGACACTGGTTACTGCAGCATCTGGTGGTCAGGATATCAGTGTAGGTGCTGTTATGGCGGTTGCTGCAGCTGTGTGTTGTCAGTTGTTATCTGGAGGAAAAGTTTCTACAGAAACATTGGCAATGCCAATTATCGTAGCCGCTCTTGCCGGCATTCTTGTAGCCGCTCTTTGTGGCGCTTTTAATGGATTTTTGGTAGCGAAACTAAACATCCAGCCAATGGTTGCAACGTTGATCTTATATACCGCAGGCCGAGGCATTGCCCAGTTGGTTACAAAAGGTCAGATCACATATGTTCGTGTCGATTCTTATAAGATCATGGGTGGGTATTTAGGACCAATCCCTACACCAATTGTATTTGCAATCGGGGCGATCATTGTTGCATGGCTTGTTTTAAATAAGACGGCATTAGGTTTGTATATTGAAAGTGTAGGCGTTAACAGTAATGCAGCCAGACTGGTAGGTCTGAATTCTACAAAGATTAAATTCCTCACCTACGTGATCTGTGGTGTGTTATCTGGTGTTGCCGGAATTGTAGCATCCAGCCGTATTTATTCTGCAGATGCGAACAACATTGGATTGAATCTGGAGATGGATGCAATTTTAGCGGTTGCTCTTGGCGGAAATATTCTTGGTGGTGGTAAATTCAACCTGATGGGCTCCGTAATCGGTGCCTATACGATTCAGGCGCTGACCACAACCTTGTATGCATTCAGTGTTCCATCCGATCAGCTTCCGGTTTACAAAGCGATTGTTGTTATTATCATCGTAGTACTTCAGAGTCCGGTATTCAAATCCGTGCTTAGTAAGGCAAAAGCCAGACCAAAGAAGGTAAAATTACAGGGAGGTGAGCAATAATGAATACAAAGAAAAAGTTTAACTCAAACACATTTCTTTTTATCATTACCGTTGTGTTGTTCATCGCTATGTATGTAGCCGGAATGATAATCTTTGCGGATAAAGGATTTGCCAAACCGCAGATGTTTATGAATCTGCTGATCAACAATGCTGGATTGATCGTAATCAGTTGTGGAATGACGATCGTTATGATCACCGGTGGTATTGATATTTCGGTTGGTTCTGTGACCGCCCTCGTTTGTATGGTAAGTGCATATTCAATGGAAAAGCTGGGATTCAATGCTTATGTTGCAGTAGCTGCTTCCATCGCCATTGGTTTATTGTTTGGACTGGTACAGGGATATTTAGTAGCGTACCTTGATATTCAGCCATTTATCGTCAGCCTGGCAGGATTGTTTTTAGGTCGTGGCCTTACTTCTATGGTAAGTACTGATATGATCTCCATTAAAAATGAACTGTTTATCAAGTGGGCACAGTATAAAATCAATCTTCCGATTGGCAGAACAACTCGTTCAGGCAAGTTTATTCCGGCATATATCTACCCAACCGTTATTATTGCTCTGATCATTGTAATTCTGATCGCGGTCATGCTTAAATATACCAAGTTTGGTAGAAAACTTTACGCAATCGGTGGAAATGAACAAAGTGCAATGATGATGGGATTGAATGTCCGCAAAACAAAATTTGAAGCGTATATTTTAGATGGTCTTCTTTGTGGTATTGGTGGCTTCCTGTTCTGTCTGAACAGTTGTGCCGGATTTGTAGAGCAGGCAAAAGGACTTGAGATGGATGCCATTTCCGCAGCAGTAATCGGTGGTACGCTTCTTTCCGGTGGTGTTGGTACGGTAGTCGGTACAACTTTTGGTGTAATGATCAAAGGTACGATCGCCAGCCTGATCACAACACAGGGAACTTTGTCAAGTTGGTGGACACGAATTGTCCTTTCCGCACTTCTTTGCTTCTTTATTGTACTGCAGGCAATCTTTGCATCCATGAAGAAAAAGCAAAAGACAGTGACAAAGTCAGATTTAAAGAAAAATGGAGATTCGGGTGGAACCCCGCCTCCGGCAAAATCAATAGCAAACTCTTAATTTGGGTCCATTTATTTCTCATAAGGAGACTGTGCCAGATGTTGATTTCTGTGCACAGTCTCTTTTTTTTGAGGATTTCTGGCTGCTTTTCACAAAATTCTGTCTACTTGATTTTATCCTGTAAATTCGATATAATAGTAAAGATTGTTTTATGGAGGGACTATATGATCTACATCGGAATCCTTGCAACGATATTCGTTTTATTTCTGCTATATGGATATCTATCTAATTATTTCCTTAGCGTTACCAGCTATCCGATTCAAGACAGGCGTTTTTTGCAGGATCCGATCCGGATCTGTTTTTTATCGGATCTTCATTGCTGTCAGTTTGGAAAGAATAATTGTCGATTAATAAAAAAAATACAGGAATTGAATCCTGATGTTATTTTGATCTCCGGGGATTTGATCGTTAAGAATGGTAGACATACCGAACGCGCACTCGGTTTATTGAAAGAACTTTCATTATGTTATCCGGTTTATTATAGTCCGGGAAATCATGAGATTAAGATGCCGGGATATGAAGAGTATCGCAGACGCGTCCGTGCTATGGGGATTTCTTATCTGGAGAATCAGACGGCAGAAATGGGGAATGCACAGATCTGTGGCCTGGATCTTCCACTTGCATATTATCACAAGGTTTGGCAAAAGCAGGAATTGTCCACGAAGGAAATGGAAATGTTTCTTGGCAAAAAGCAGGAGGATCGTTATACGATTCTCCTGGCACACAATCCGGAATATTTTTCTACATACAAAGACTGGGGGGCAGATCTGATACTCAGCGGACATGTTCATGGAGGGATTATGAGAATCCCGGTGCTTGGTGGAGTGATCGCCCCTTCTTTGCAGCTGTTTCCCCGCTATGATGCAGGGGTATTTCACGAGGGGGATATTACGATGATCCTTAGCAGGGGACTTGGAACCCATCATATAAAGTTGCGTTTTTTCAATGCGCCGGAATTGATCGTGATCGACGTTCAGGCAGATGTTTCCGGAAATTAATCATATAAAGGAGTATGGCTGACTATGGGAATACCAGTAAAACTTGAGGCGTTTGATGGCCCGTTGGATTTACTTTTACATTTGATTGAAAAGAATAAAGTGGATATTTTTGACATTCCGATCGTATTGATCACGGAGCAGTATCTGGAGTATGTAAGTGGTCTGGATGCAAAAGATATGGACGTTATGAGCGAATTTTTAGTTATGGCAGCAACACTGGTCCGTATCAAGTCCAAGATGCTGCTTCCCAAAGAAGAAGTCGAAGAGGAAGAAGCAGAGGATCCAAGGCAGGAACTGGTAGAACGTCTTTTGGAATATAAGATGTATAAATATGCCTCTTTTGAACTAAAGGATCGGCAATATGATGCGGCAAAAGTTTTTTTCAAGGATCCATCCATTCCAAAAGAAGTTTCAGAATATAAGGATGAGATTGACTATGACAGTTTATTGTCCGATGTTACATTGACAAAATTGCAGGCTGTTTTTGATTCGGTAATGCAAAAACAAGTGGACAAGATTGACCCAATCCGAAGTAAATTTGGCAAAATTGAAAAAGAAGAAATCAATATTGAAGATCAAATGGTTTTTGTACAGCAGTATGCAAAAGAACATAAACAATTCAGCTTTCGCAAATTGCTGGAAATGGGCAGTGGCAAGTCCTATCTGATCGTTACCTTTATGAGTATTTTAGAATTGATGAAGACGGGACGTCTGAGCGTTCAGCAGGACAATCTGTTTGATGATATTATGATCACATATCAAGAGAAGAAAGGGGAAGTATCGTGAATATAAAAAAGTTGGAAGCTGTGGTAGAATCCATTTTATTTACCATGGGAGAAGCTGTTGAAATTGAACGACTGGCAGCTGCAGTAGAGCATGATGAAGATACGGTTCGAAAGATCATCCGCAGTATGATGACACGTTATGATCAGGAAGACCGTGGAATACATCTGATTGAGTTGGATGGATCATTTCAGCTTTGCACGAAACCGGAGATGTATGAGTATCTGATCAAGGTTGCACATATTCCTAAAAAACAGGTGCTGACGGATGTGTTATTGGAGACGCTTTCTATTGTTGCATATAAGCAGCCGATCACGCGTCAGGAGATTGAAAAGATCCGCGGGGTATCCTGCGATCATGCGGTAAATAAACTAGTGGAATATGGTCTGATCTGCGAGGCGGGAAGATTAGATGCACCGGGCAGACCAATCATGTTTGCAACGACTGAGGAGTTTTTGCGATACTTTGGAATTGAATCTTTGGATGATCTGCCAATTTTAAATCAGGAGACGATTGAAGACTTTAAAGAAGAGGCGATGGAAGAGGTCGACCGAGAGCTCCGGCATGGAGAAATGCCATCAATGTAAAACATTTTAAAATTAGTACTTGCAATTAAAAATACACTGTTATATAATAGCAAATGACAAAGGCGTCAAAAGTTACAGGCAAACTGTATACTTTTGACGCCTTTTGTAGTCTAAAGATTTTTTTAAACATGAATAAAAATCAGACTATTGATATCGTCAATTGTAACACGGTAAGGAGGACTAAAGAATGCAATATGTAGAAGAGTGCAATAGAAAACCGGTGGGCATGTATCATCCAAGTTTTGAACATGATAACTGCGGAATTGGTGCTATTGTAAATATTAAAGGAAAGAAAACGCATGATACGGTTAAAAATGCGTTAGAGATCGTTGCCAACTTAGAGCATCGTGCCGGAAAAGACGGAGAGGGAAAAACCGGTGATGGTGTTGGAATCCTTTTACAGATCTCTCATAAATTTTTCAGTAAAGTGGCAAAAAACATGGGTATTGAAATTGGCGGCGAAAGAGAATATGGTGTCGGCATGTTTTTCTTCCCACAGGATGAGCTGAAAAGAAATCAGGCAAAAAAGATGTTTGAAACCATTCTTGAAAAAGAGGGTATTGAATTTCTTGGATGGCGTCAGGTTCCGATTGAACCACAAATTCTTGGAAAACGTGCAGTGGAGTGCATGCCATACATCATGCAGTGTTTTGTGAAAAAGCCGAAAAATTGCAGCAAAGGTCTGGATTTTGACCGCAAATTATATATTGCCAGAAGAGTGTTTGAGCAATCGAATGAAAACACCTATGTAGTTTCTTTTTCCTCCCGAACGATCGTTTATAAAGGAATGTTTTTGGTTGCACAGCTTCGTTCGTTTTTTGATGATCTGCAGGATGAAGATTATGAGTCAGCAATTGCTATCGTTCATTCCCGCTTTTCGACCAACACACAACCTAGCTGGCAGCGTGCACATCCAAACCGTTTTATTGTTCACAATGGTGAGATCAATACGATTTTAGGAAATGCCGATAAAATGCTGGCAAGAGAAGAGACCATGGAATCGGAGCAGCTGCAGGGCGAACTTCATAAAGTGCTTCCGGTTATCAATGCCAGTGGCTCAGATTCTGCGATGTTAGATAATACGCTGGAATTTCTTGTGATGAGCGGAATGGATCTTCCACTGGCTGTTATGATCACAATTCCAGAACCTTGGGCAAACAATCGTTATATCAGTGAGAAGAAAAAAGACTTTTATCAGTATTATGCTACTATGATGGAACCATGGGATGGTCCGGCTTCGATTTTGTTCTCGGATGGAGATCTTGTTGGTGCTGTTCTCGACCGTAATGGTCTTAGACCTTCCCGTTATTACATCACAGACGACGATCAGCTGATCTTATCCTCTGAGGTTGGCGTTATGCCGATCAGCGAGGAGCATGTAGTGAAAAAAGACCGTTTACGTCCGGGAAAAATGCTTTTGGTGGATACCGTCAAGGGCGAACTGGTCGATGACGATGATCTCAAAGAAAAATATGCTTCCAGACAGCCGTATGGTGAATGGCTCGACAACTATTTGGTTGAACTGAAAGATATTCATATTCCAAATCAGAGAATTGAACACTATTCGGATCAAGAAAGAAGAAAATTACAGAAAGCATTTGGTTACACATATGAAGAAGTAAAGAATTCAATTCTTCCAATGGCAAAAAATGGAAGTGAACCGATTGCAGCAATGGGACATGATACGCCATTGCCGATGTTAAGCAAACAACCTCTTCCTTTGTTTAATTATTTCCGTCAGCGCTTTGCACAGGTTACCAATCCTCCGATCGATGCGATCCGCGAGGAAGTGGTTACCGCAACCTCAACTTATATCGGCGAAGATGGAAATCTTCTCCGTGAAGTGCCGGAAAACTGCCAGGTTCTCCGCATCAAAAATCCGATTTTAACGGACACCGACCTTTTGAAGATCAAAAATATGAAGGTCAAAGGCTTTAAAGTAGATGTGATCCCGATTATCTATTATAAGAATACTTCGCTGGAAAAAGCAATTGACCGCATGTACTTAGAGGCTGACCGGGCATACAAAGAAGGCGCGAATGTACTGATCCTATCTGACCGCGGCGTAGATGAAAACCATGTTGCGATCCCATCGCTGCTTGCGGTATCTGCCATGCAGCAGCATCTGGTCCGCACGAAAAAACGTACCAGCGTAGCAATGATCTTAGAAAGCGCAGAGCCTAGAGAAGTTCATCATTTTGCAACTCTTTTGGGCTATGGTGCATGTGCTGTAAATCCATATCTTGCTTTGGATACGATTAAACGACTGATCGACAGTGGAATGTTGGATAAGGATTATTATGCAGCTGTCGATGATTATAATTCCGCTGTTTTACACGGTATTGTTAAGATTGCATCCAAGATGGGCATTTCGACCATTCAATCGTATCAGGGATCTAAGATTTTTGAAGCGATCGGAATTTCAAAAGAAGTTACAAACCAGTATTTCACGGATACGGTTTCACGCATTGGCGGAATTACGTTGAAAGATATTGAAGATCAGATCGAGGAACTTCATACAGCCGCCTTTGATCCACTGGATCTTGGAGTAAATGATACCCTGGACAGCATTGGCTCTCACAAGTCGCGTGGCGGTAAAGAAGAGCATCTGTATAATCCGAAAACGATTCATTTACTGCAGCAGGCAACCCGCCTGGGCGATTACAAAATGTTTAAAGAATATTCCAAAGAGATCGACAATGAAGACCGCTTTATGAATATTCGAAGCCTGTTAGACTTTAAGTTCCCGAAAAAAGGAATTCCATTGTCTCAGGTTGAGAGCGTAGACAGTATTGTGAAGAGATTTAAAACCGGTGCGATGTCCTATGGATCTATTTCTAAAGAAGCACATGAAACATTGGCGATTGCAATGAACCACTTGCATGGTAAATCAAACAGTGGTGAAGGTGGTGAAAGCCTGGATCGTTTAACCGTTGGAAAAGATGGTCTGAACCGTTGTTCGGCGATCAAACAGGTAGCATCCGGTCGATTCGGTGTTACCAGTCACTATCTGGTAAGTGCCAAAGAAATCCAGATCAAAATGGCGCAGGGAGCAAAACCGGGCGAAGGTGGACATTTGCCAGGTGGAAAAGTGTATCCTTGGATTGCCAAGACAAGACTTTCCACGCCGGGCGTATCGTTGATCTCTCCGCCGCCACATCATGATATTTATTCGATCGAAGATCTGGCGCAGCTGATCTATGATTTGAAATCCGCGAATACACAGGCTCGTATTTCTGTAAAACTGGTTTCTGAAGCCGGTGTTGGAACGGTAGCGGCCGGTGTAGCAAAAGCTGGTGCCGGTGTAATCCTGATCTCTGGTTACGATGGTGGTACCGGAGCAGCTCCGGCAAGTTCAATCCATAATGCCGGACTTCCATGGGAAATGGGACTGGCAGAGACACATCAGACACTTCTCATGAATGGTCTTCGTTCCAAAGTTGTCATTGAAACGGATGGAAAACTTATGACCGGTAGAGATGTTATTGTAGCAGCACTGCTCGGTGCAGAAGAATATGGTTTCGCTACAGCACCGCTTGTAACGATGGGCTGCGTTATGATGAGAGTATGTAATCTGGATACATGTCCTGTCGGCGTTGCGACACAGAATCCGGAACTTAGAAAGCGATTCCAGGGTAAACCGGAATACGTAGAAAACTTTATGAAATTTATCGCAGAAGAAGTTCGCGAATTTATGGCTAAATTAGGTGTGAAACAGTTAGATGATCTGATCGGACGCTCAGAACTTTTGAAAGTCAGAGATGATATTGCAGATGATGAGAGAACGAAGAGACTGGATCTTTCTCCAATTATTGAAAATCCATTTATTGACGACAAAAAACGGATCTTCAATCCAAAAGATGCTTATGATTTCCAGTTAGAAAAAACAATGGATGAAAAAGTGTTCTTAAAGAAATTCGCAAGAGCACTTGAAACCGGAGAAAAAACTAAGATCAGTGCAAGAGTTACGAATATTGACCGTGCATTGGGAACAATACTGGGCTCTGAAATAACAAGAAAACTTGGCGATGATGTTCCACAGGATACCTTTACCATTGAATGCCTTGGCAGTGGTGGACAAAGTTTTGGAGCATTTATTCCAAAAGGTCTCACCTTAGAATTGGTAGGCGATTGTAATGATTACTTTGGAAAAGGTTTATCAGGCGGTAAGCTGATCGTATATCCACCGGAAGGCGTTCAGTATGAAGCAGATGAAAACATTATCATTGGTAATGTGGCATTATATGGTGCAACCAGTGGAGAGGCTTATATCAACGGTGTTGCCGGAGAACGTTTCTGTGTACGTAATTCAGGCGCTCATGCAGTTGTGGAAGGTGTCGGTGATCATGGATGTGAATATATGACAGGTGGCTGCGTCGTAATCCTTGGCCAGACAGGTAAAAACTTTGCTGCCGGTATGAGTGGCGGTATTGCTTATGTATTAGATGAGAACAGTGATCTGTATTTGAAATTAAACAAAGAACTGGTTTCTTCCAGCTCAGTTACAGATAAATATGATGTGATGCAGCTGAAAGAGATGATCCAGAAACATGTGGACAGTACCGGCTCGAAACGAGGAAAAGAGATTCTTGATCATTTCAGTGAATATCTTCCTAAATTCAAAAAGATCATTCCAAATGATTACCAGAATATGCTGCAGAAAATAGCACAGATGGAAGAAAAAGGAATGAGCAATGAACAGGCACAGATAGAAGCGTTTTATCAGCTGAAGAAAGGGGAATAAGCAATGGGAAAACCAAGTGGATTTATGGAATATGATCGTCAGGGAAATACAGAGATCGAACCATTAGAGAGAATCAAAAATTTTAATGAATTTCATGTGCCGATGAGTGAAGAAGACCGTCGGAAACAGGCAGCACGTTGTATGGATTGCGGAGTTCCTTTTTGTCAGTCTGGTATGATGTTAGGCGGTGCAGCAAGTGGCTGCCCGCTCAACAACCTTTGCCCGGAATGGAATGATCTGCTTTACATGGGAAGTTATGAGCAGGCGCTGGGCCGTTTACTGAAAACAAACAATTTTCCGGAGTTTACTTCCCGTGTTTGTCCGGCTTTATGCGAGGCCGCTTGTACCTGTGGATTGAATGACTCGCCGGTTACCTGCAAAGAAAATGAAAACGCGATCATTGAATATGGATATGCCAATGGATTAATGGATCCGAAACCGCCAAAAGTACGCACAGGAAAAACGGTTGCAATCGTTGGTTCCGGACCTTCCGGACTGGCAGCTGCCGATCAGTTGAACAAACGCGGACATTCCGTCACTGTTTTTGAACGTGAGGATCATCCGGGTGGACTGCTTATGTACGGCATTCCGAATATGAAGCTGGAAAAAGATGTGATCGACCGTAAGATCAAAGTGATGGAAGCGGAAGGAATTGTATTCAAAACCGGCGTAAACGTAGGTGTTAATATCAAAGCCAAAGAGTTAGAAGAACAATTTGACCGTGTGATCTTAGCTTGTGGTGCCTCTCATCCAAGAGATATTAATGCACCGGGCCGCGAGGCAAAAGGGATCTATTTTGCTGTGGATTATCTGAAACGTGTGACCAAACATCTGCGCGATGACAACTACAAAGATTTTATTGATGCAAAAGGTAAAAATGTATTAGTGATCGGCGGTGGTGACACTGGTAATGACTGTGTTGGTTCTTCCATCCGCCAGGGTGCCAAAAGTGTTGTTCAGCTGGAAATGATGCCAAAACCACCGGTAAAAAGAAGCGAGAGCAATCCATGGCCGGAGTGGCCAAGAGTTCTCAAGACGGACTACGGTCAACAGGAAGCGATTGCTGTATTTGGAAATGATCCCCGCATTTATGAGACAACCGTAAAAGAATTTATCGCAGATGAAAACGGTGTATTAAAACAGGTAAAAGCAGTCAAGTTGAAATGGCAGAAAGATGAGAAAACCGGACGCATGAACATGACAGAAGTTCCGGGCAGTGAATATGTGATGGATATTGATCTTGTATTTATTGCTGCCGGATTTTTGGGATCCGAAGAATACATTACCAAAGATTTTAATGTGAAATTGACTGATCGAACCAATGTAAAGACAAAGAATGGTGGATATGCTACCAGCGTAAAAGGAGTTTTTGCAGCGGGAGATATGCATCGTGGACAGTCCTTAGTTGTGTGGGCAATTCGTGAAGGCAGAGAAGCTGCCAAAGCTGTTGATGAAGATTTAATGGGCTATACAAATTTGAATTAAATGTTATAATGTGAAAGGGGACGGTATATTTTTATATATCCGCCCCCTCATGTAAATGTATGGAATAGAGAAAAAGGAGAATCGTATTATGTCACATTACACGAAGGAAGATATTATTCGATTGGTTGAGGAAGAAGATGTAGAATTTATTCGACTTCAATTTGTTGACACATTTGGAAATTTAAAGAACATGGCGATGGCGGCAGAACAGTTAGACATGGTGCTGAACAACCAGTGTATGTTTGATGGAGCAGCAATCAAAGGGTTTACCAATGATCTGGATGAACTTGTTTTGGTTCCAGATCTTGATACATTTGCTATTTTCCCATGGCGCCCACAGAGAGGACGTGTTGCCCGATTTATCTGTGATATCCAATATCCGGATGGTACCCCGTTTTTGCCGGATCCACGCTATATTTTATCCCAGGTTGTGGAAAAAGCAGAACAGATGGGATACACGTTTTATGTAGGACCGGAGTCCGAATTTTTCCTGTTTGATACGGCAGAAGATGGCACCCCGACTACAATGACGAGTGAACAGGGAGGCTATTTTGATATCAGTCCGGTTGATGCCGGAGAGAATGCGCGTCGTGATATTATTTTGTCTCTTTCTGAGATGGGATTTGAGATGGAGTCCTCGCATCATGCCAATGAGGCAGCTCAGCATCAGATCAACTTTAAATTTGATGATGCACTGCATACAGCGGACAATATCATGACCTACAAACTGGCAGTTCGTACCGTGGCGAAAAGACATGGCTTACATGCGACATTTATGCCAAAGCCAAATTACGGAAAAAAAGGATCTGCTATGTTTTTCAATATGTTTCTGTGTAAAGACGGCAAAAATATCTTCCGAAAAGAAGGCAATGAATTGAGCGAAGATGCTTATTCCTTTATGGCTGGTATCATGAAACATATCAAAGGTATGACATTTATCAATAATCCGATCATTAACTCCTATAAACGTCTGGTGCCGGGATATAATGCACCGGTTAATATTACATGGTCAAGAAAAAACCGTGCACCGCTTGTGCGTATGACAGGAACCGGTGTTTTAGGACCACGTATGATTCTGCGAAGCCCGGATGGTGCCTGCAACCCATATTTAGTATTAGCGGCATGTCTCGCTGCCGGACTCGAAGGAATAGAAAATAAACTTACTCCACCGGTATGTATGGATGACATCACGGATCGGGATCAGGTTTCGTTTGATATTCTTCCACGTACACTGATGGAAGCAATCTTAGAGTTTGAAAAAGATGATTTTCTGCAGGAAGTTTTGGGCAAACAGTTGTCCGGTATCCTGATCGACAGAAAAAAAGAAGAGTGGAACGAGTATTGTGAACAAGTTACGGCATGGGAAGTCGAAAAATATTTAGATCGCATCTGATGGCGTTTTCTATGAATAAAAAACCTTGAAATATGGGCAATTATCGTACAAATGACGAAGGAGGTGGCCCCCCTTATGCGTATAATTGTAGCCTTGCCAAACATAGAAGATGCAAAAAAAATAAAAAATGTTTTGAATCGGAACGGATATGATGATATACTAGCAGTTAATAGCGCATCTCAAGTTATCGCTGCCGCGAATGAAAGCGACGGCGGTCTTGTGCTGTGCGGATATCGACTGACGGACATGCACTATAGTGAATTGTACGGATATCTGCCACGGGAATTTCGAATGTTACTTATGGCATCCCCGGCGAAACTGCAGGAGTGTATGATCGATAGCATTTTCTGTCTGGAGATGCCGCTGCGTGGAATGGAATTATTCAATACGATCAATACGATGATGTTGGAGGTGTCCCGTTCAACCCGGCGGAAAAAAACACAGCGCAAAGTTCGTTCCCAGAAGGAGCAAAAAACGATTGATGAGGCAAAAGCTCTGCTTATGGATCGAAATCATCTATCTGAAAATGAGGCGCACAAGTATATCCAGAAGCTAAGCATGGATAGCGGCAACTCCCTTGTGGAGACTGCGGAGATGATTTTAGCATTTGAATAATTTTGCACCCTGCACCAGCAGGGAAAAGGAGGACAAAATGAAGGCATATCTTATACTGGAAGACGGAACCGTGTTTACCGGTAAAAGTATTGGAAGTACAAAAGAAGTGATCAGTGAAATTGTCTTTAATACTTCTATGACAGGGTATTTGGAAGTTCTTACCGACCCAAGTTATGCGGGACAGGCTGTTGTTATGACATATCCCCTGATTGGTAATTATGGTATTTGTCGTCAGGACATGGAGGCGAAAGGCTCCCATACAGACGGTTTTATTGTTCGTGAATTATCAAGACTTGGCAGTAATTTCAGAAATGAACAGAGCATTCAGGATTTTCTTGTTGAACAGGATATTCCTGGAATTGAAGGCATTGACACTCGTGCCCTCACTAAAATTTTACGAGAAAAAGGTACAATGAACGGAATGATAACTACAGAATACCCTGTAGATTTAGATGCCGTTCTTTTTAAAATTAAAGAATATTCTGTTACCGGTGTTGTAAACAAAGTTACAACGAAAACGCAGATTCAGTACAAACCGGGTGATCTTGGAACGGATGCTTCGGTTGCGGTTACAAAGAAAGTAGCTATTTTAGATGTTGGTACCAAGTTCAACATTGCACGCTGCCTTTTAAAACGTGGCTGTGAAGTGACAATTTTCCCTGCACAGACAAAAGCAGAGGAGATTCTTGCAACTGATCCGGATGGCATTATGCTTACAAACGGACCTGGAGATCCAAAAGAATGTGTCGAAGTTATTGCAGAACTGAAAAAATTATACCAGTCCGATGTGCCGATTTTTGCTATATGCTTAGGCCATCAGCTTATGGCTCTGGCCAATGGATGCGATACTGAGAAAATGAAATATGGACATCGCGGAGCCAACCATCCGGTTAAAGATCTTGAAACCGGAAAAGTTTATATCTCTTCGCAGAACCATGGATATGTAGTAAAAGACGATTCCATTCCAGGCGATATTGCCGAGGTGGCATTTGTTAATGTAAATGACAATACGGTAGAGGGATTGAAATACAAAAATAAAAACATTTTCACGGTACAGTTCCATCCGGAGGCCTGTGCAGGTCCAAAGGATTCGGAAGTACTGTTTGATCGCTTTATTAAAATGATGGAGGAAAACTAATATGCCAAAGATTGAGGGAATTAAAAAAGTTTTAGTGATCGGTTCCGGCCCGATTGTAATTGGACAGGCAGCTGAGTTTGACTATGCCGGTACACAGGCGTGCCGTTCTTTGAAAGAAGAAGGAATGGAAGTTGTGCTGATCAATTCCAATCCTGCTACCATCATGACCGATAAAGATATTGCCGATCGTGTATATAT
>CAKREC010000047.1 GCA_934316925.1 uncultured Eubacterium sp. | reverse complement strand
AGCTATTATGGCTAAACAATTATCCTTACCTGAACGTTACGTTATTGAGCGAATGCTTCATCAAGACTATTCGTTCGCCTCTATTGGAAGAAACCTTGATCGTTCTGCTTCCACTATTGCTCGTGAGGTTTTGCATCCCTAATCAGTAAATCTGATACATTCAGAAATACTGATTCTGGAAACAAATTCATGAACCCTGTTATGTTCCATCCACAGTTTTATCATACAGCAGCACACGACAAAACTTAAATGCCGGCACGGTGCCGAAAAGTGACAGCATGTGTTTGACAAAATTCAACTGATTATCCGACATTATATCGAAATCTCAGGTATTGTTGAACAAAAAAAGACCGGGCAAAACAGAATTGCAATCCCAGCCTAAAGGTTTCACGTATTTCCAGCTCGTCAAATATGCCTACATCTGCACATTCTTCTCATGGACACACTTCTACCCTTAAGTAAAATTGCTTCCGTTTGGCCCGGTTCTTAATGATTCCAGCCGGGATAACGCCTGTTAAAACAGGTCGCATCTGTATCCGGCACGTCAAGTCCAACTCATCACGCTTGCACTTAAACACCCGACCGGGGTTCAGCCCTTCTTATAGGTGAACTTATATTTGTTATAGCCATAAGCTTCCCCACCCTTAATAAGCTTTACGGCTTTCTTATACTTACGCTTTGTCTTGGCTATGACAGTAACCTTTATCTTAGCTCCATCTGAATTCAACTTGAATGATTCGTTTCCGACCTTCGTCAATTTATTCGCATTAATCTTTACTGTCTTTAATTTTTCATCGCTCTCGAAACAAACGTTTCCTATTGTCTTAAGCTTGCTTGATTTTGATGCATCAACGGTCTTGAGCGCAGTACAGTCACAAAAGGCATAGTCTTCCAGAGTTTTCACACCCTTGCCAAGCACCAGCTTTTTAATGCTTGTTCCCTGAAAAGCAGCCTCTCCAATGGTCTGAACGCTGGCAGGAATGGTGAGCGTACCCTTGATGCCCGTCATCGAAAAAGCACTTTCCTTAATATTTTTAACTTTTTTACCGATGGTAAGCTTGACTTTATAGCCGTTTGTCACAAATGCGTAAGCCCCAATCGAGGTCACTTTGTTACCAATGGTAATGGATGTAAGGTTGTAATCACACCACGGTGATGCCCACTCATCCAGACCATAATCATACATATCGCCTGTTCCGGTTATGGAGATGGCGTAACCACTCTCATTGTCTCCGGTCACGGTATACGTCAGATTGTCTCCGCATTGTCCCGTAGCTGCTACGCTATCAGAAGCCGCATATACTGTGCAAACTGAACCTATCCCCTCGCAAAAGGTTGCCGGTGCCATTGTGATTACCATCGCTACCGCCAGCATTACTGCAAAAAATTTCTTTATTTGTTTCATGTATCTTCCTCCTCGTTGAATTGATTGTTTTTTGTAACATGGAAGCAAAGTATTGGAAAAATTCTTTCTTTTCTTCCTCCCATCTGTTACAATAAAATTATATACCGTACATTGATGTACGATACAAGTACTTATATATATTCAGAACCAAGGCAATTTCATAAAAATACAGAAGTGTGTCTTGAATGCATGAATGTATTTTTTGAAATAAAGCTCCCCTAATCCAGCTTGCTTTAGACGATGGGTTCTGAACATTTACTCAAAAACCGGAGGATTTTCATATGAATAATCGAAAATTGCTCTCAATCGGCGAGGTTGCGAAGATTATTGGCATCACCCGACGAATCATCCTTCACTACGAAGAATGTGGTCTGGTGCAGCCTGACGTGAGGGATGGCGCAACAGGAAACCGCTATTATACAATCGACACCCTTATCATGATACGCACCATCCGCATTTTTCAGGATCTGGGGCTTTCCTTAAGCGAAATTGGAGGATATTTTGACGGTTCCCTTGACCTGCCGCCGCTTATTCACCGCTTGGAGGCACAGCGGGACGAATTAGACCGCAATATCGAAAAGCTTAAAGAACGCTCAAACGGTGCCGGGTCACAGATTAAGCAGGTGCTTCTTCCCCGCCAGACCATCTACCGGCGAAGCTATTCTGCACCGACGGTAGCAGAACGTACGAAGCTGCTGCGTGATACTGCGATTGAAGGAATGTATCTTTATGGCACGGATGTCACACAGAGAATGTATTTTACCGAGTATTCGCTAGATGGTCAAACATCGGATGTCTCTTTCTGTGTAGCCGTTTCGCAGAGAAGTCAAGGTGAATACGTAGAGGATGTGCCTGCCATGGATGCAATCTGCATTTTTCACCATGGCGCTTATGAGGAATTGCCTGATGTCTTGCAGAAGCTTCTGTGCTATGCCGGGGAACAGGGCATGAAACCTCTCGGAATGTTCCGGCATATTTATCTGGAGGGTCCGCCACAGCACAAAGAAAAAGGCAGATTTGTTACACAGGTGGCATTGCCGATTTTATATAAATCACGTGCTGACGCCAGGATGTAATGCCAGGATGTAATATTGTGTGTGAGCTAAAGGACGGTGTGCGTGACAAAGGGGAATGTCAAACTGTGTGAGGGTAGAAGAATATGGTGAATATACCACATATTTTATGGAGCTGGCAACGGTAGTATTCCAGATCTGGTGGATGATACACTGCTGGGGCTATAATTTTCCGCGGAAACTTGAAAGGGTAAAAGAAAATATATATAATATTTAAGGATGCATTATCTTAATCCAACATACAAATTTAATATATTTAATTCAACTAAGAACTCCATAGGAGGATTACATCATGGAACGAGTAGCAAAATTTTTAAAAGAAGCAGAGACCTATTATTTAGCAACTGTGGAAGGTGATCAGCCAAGAGTAAGACCTTTTGGAACAGTTCACATTTTTGAAGGTAAGCTGTATATTCAGACTGGTAAGGTAAAGGATGTATCAAAGCAGATCCACGCAAATCCAAAGGTGGAGATCTGTGCATTTAAAAATGGCGAGTGGCTCCGTGTAGCTGGAGAACTTGTGGAAGATGACAGAAGAGAAGCAAGACAGTCTATGCTTGACGCATATCCATCCTTACAGAAGATGTACTCAGCAGATGACGGAAACACCGAGGTATTTTATTTTAAGAATGCAACAGCTACATTTTCATCATTTACACATGAACCGGAAGTCGTGAAGTTCTAATGACAAAAGAAGAGTGGTACAGGCAGTTATTTGAGCGACTGGATAATTCCAAGTTCCGAAGCAGTTTCCATCTGAAGCAGAAAGATATTGACTACATAAATGAAAAAGGGTTGGACACAATCCGGCAACATGCAAAGGATTTTATTGCAAAAAGAGAAGCTCCGGCATATATAGCAAATGATGGCAAACAGACACCAATGCGTGGTCATCCGGTATTTATTGCTCAACATGCAACGGCAACATGCTGCCGAGAGTGTATCCGGAAGTGGCATAAAATGCAGCCGGGTAGGGAATTAAGCCAGGTGCAGCAGGATTATCTTGTAGATGTAATTATGACGTGGATCCAAAAAGAAATGGAGAAAAGTTATAAAAATATATGATCATGAATAGAATCGGTAGGGTACTTCGGCCGAATTAATCAAAATTCCTTTGGCAGGTGTTGTGCTGCAATTCGTTCAATTATTTTTTAGTTTAATAAATTGCTTTTTTTTGCTAAATACAATTAATCCTATGTTGCTTATTGCACCTTTAATGTCTCAAGAAGCGGTTCTTTCATCAAAACTCGAGGGGACACATGCAACAATTGAAGACTTCATTAATTATGATGCAGGAAATGCGGTACCGGTATTTAAAGATGGAAATGGTAGGATTGGAAGACTGTTAATTCCATTATTTCTTTACTATCGAGACATGCTGCCAGTTCCGACTTTTTATATGAGTGCCTATTTTGAGAAGGATCGAAGTTTATATCTTGAAAAACTGTCAGCTGTTTCCAAAGATAATGATTATGCAACATTATTGTCCAGCAATATTAACATTACTCTAAATACAGAAGAAATACGAATAGGTCGAACTGATGGTTCGGCCTATTTGTATATTTTCTTGAAAATATCTTGTTTTAAAGAGATAGTCCATAGAAAATCCCCCAATTCCTAATTCATTTTTTCATCATACGCCAATTTTTATCAAATTTCAATGTAAGAAGGGCGTATTTCGTACGATCAGAGAATATCCTCTGTGAATTTCATTCCCCGAACAATTATAACTGTGGTATACTAACGGTATCAATTTTTGCAGTAAAAAGAGGATGCCAGAGAACGCATTTTTGGCACAAAGTAATGAAAAGAAGGGATATATATGAAATATGAAACAGTCAAGGAGGCAGCAGAAAGGCTGGGGGTAACAGCGCGGACGGTGCAAAAATGGGCAGCAGCCGGGAAAATACCGGGCGCACTGAAAGCAGGACGCGACTGGCAGATTCCTGTTCAAAAGGAAGACAGGACGGAGAAAAGTATCTGCCGCCCCCACAACCCGATGCCGCTTCTAAACAGTGCTTTTCCCTTGGGGGAGTGTGCTCGATTTATTGAGAAGATGGAAGATGAAGACGAGAGAAACATTGCATGGGCTGAGTATTATTATTTCAGCGGGCAGGCAGAAAAGGCAGCCGAAACGGTGGAACTGTATCTGAACAGTCCGGACAGTGCGCTGCGGTATTCGGCGGCATGGATCTATGCTTTTTCCAATCTTACCTGTGACAAGATCGCACTGACACAGTATGCCATCGGCATTATAAAAAAAGATCTGCAGGAGCAGGCGGGAGAAGAGGGACTGCCGGAGCAGAGAGCGATCCGGGTATTTACCTATACGGCGGCTACGGTGCTATTGCATCTGACCCTAGGGAATGTGGAACCATTGGAAGGGTATCTTAAGTATCTGCCCGGAGGATTAAAAGTGTTTGGCGGATATGTGCTGGCTCACAAGGCATATCTTGAAAAAAACTATGAAAGAACGCTGGCCATTGCGGACATGACATTGGCGTTGAGTGATGCGGTCTATCCGATCCCGGCCACTTATATTTACAACATAGAAGCGATGGCCATGATGAACCTTATGCGGGTGGAAGAAGCAAAAGAGTATTTTATGAAGGCGTGGGAATATGCCAGACAGGATCAGTTGATCGAGGTTTTTGCCGAACACCACGGACTTTTGCAGGGAATGGTGGAGGTGTGCCTCAAGGAAAAGGAACCGGAGGCATTTCAGAAAATAACAGATATTGTATATAAATTCAGTGCAGGATGGCGCAAAGTACATAAAATAGCGGAACACCGGGAGATTGCGGACAACTTATCCACAACAGAGTTTACGGTGGCCATGCTTTACAACAGAAAGTGGACGATCAAGGAAATCGCTCACCATATGAAGGTGTCGGAGCGGACCGTAAAGAAGCATCTGGATGTGATCTATGACAAATTAAATATTCACAGCAGGCAGGGACTGGAACAGTATATGTTGAAATAGTTCTGTTCGTCAGGCGAACGGCGTTCACAGAAGAAAATCCCCTAAAACAGGCGTTTGAAAGAAATAATTGTATTATTTTTTTGCCAAATCGTACATTCCTATGGAAAAAAATAGTTGATATAATTGTTCTACTATGAACGGAAAGGGGAAAACATATGAAAAAAATAAGGAAAGTGTGCAAAAAGATATTTGCGGTCATTCTGCTTGTAAGTCTTTCCATTCCGCAGGTGCCTGCGGCACCGGTAAAGGCAGAGACGGAAAATGCGGACGCGGAAAATATCGATTCGATCAGTGCATCGGAGGAAACAAAACGGGATATCTTGGAGAAAAATCATCTGACGGATACCGAGGATTCCGTGAAGGGTAAGGATAATGGACGGAATCCATTGACTGGCAATAATGAAGTTGCCGTTTCTGTAAATCCTTCTCCGGAGCTTTTGATCGGAGAAACGGATGGTTTGAATGCCTCACAAAGAACCCAGAAGGTTACGCAGACTTTGTATGATCTGGAAAATTCTGACAGTTTCAAAGAAAGCGGCGGCAAGGTGGTCGATCAGCAGGATGAAATGACGAACACGTTCAGCGGAGAGGTTGTCACTGCTGTGAGGACAACGGCATTTGATCCCTTGGGAGAGGGTAAGGATGCTTATGTAGCACAGTTGCTGGCAGTACATTCCGGGTATGTAAGTGGGTATGCAGGCGGCGACGGAACAATCATTTACCTGAGAATATACGATGCCACACAGAAAACGCAGATGTGGCATACGACAACTGTAGGATACCTGCGCTTTGATATTGAAGAGTGGCAGGCAGATGCCTATATGCAGATATCGGCAGGAGATTTTAATGGGGATGGAAAGGATGAACTGGCCGTTTATTGTCCGACAGATGCCACGAAAACATCCAACGACATGGCACTATCCAGCACATCGTCTTATGTTGCATTATATGAAGTGAATAATTGGGGAACGAAAGAAGATCCGGATGTGGATTATCAGGAGATGACCATGGACAGCACAAGATATTATATCAATGTGACGGACCGGAACTCCAATCACACCAAAAAAGATAAAGACACATTTAAAAACTCTGTAGATGAGATCTGTGCGGTGAATCTGGAGACGATAAGACACCCATCCGGCACGAAAGATTCGCTGGCGATCGCTGTGTGTCCGCCTCGGAATGGTACGAAAGTAACCTCTTCGATGGAGGCTGAGACGAGAGTGGATATATGGTTGGATACGACCAAGGCACCATCGGCATCTAACTTGTCAAAACACAGCATGCGCTGGGATCTTAATAATTACCAGAGCAACAAATGGAAACAGGGAAAAGAATATGATGTAATGTATTACGGCGGATTATCTGCCGGAGATATGGACAATGACGGTAACGATGAGCTGGTAGTAGCAGGTTACCGGATCCGCAACACAGCGGACGCAAAGAAATGGAAACTGGACAGCCGGTATCTGTTTATCGAGCGTCTTATCCCATATGGAAGTGGGGATGATTATGGTTATAAAAGCAGTGGCAACGTACCACAGATGATCAATTCAACAGCGAGCAAAGATCAGCTTGTCGCCAATTCCGGAGCCTATGGTGGAGAGGATAAGCCTACGGCAACAGACAAAAAGGTACTTTCACCTCTGACTGTAGAGTGTTACAAGGGAAGAGGAAGAGATTTTGCAGATGTGGTCTTTCTGGCAGGCAGAGTATATGAGTGGAAGGACAGCAATCCGGCCAACTATGTCAGAAAAGAAACTGCCCAGGCCAAGAGCCAGGGAGGATATAAGATATTATCTTCATCCAGTGCGAAGGGAATGAGTGGCAGTGACAGTACGTCAGAGGCTCACAGGAAGATTTTGGGACTGGCTCTTTTAAGCGGGCATATGAGTTTCAGTAATGCTGTTTCCGGAAACTTTGACAATAATCCATATGGCATTGAGCAGTTGTATGCCGTATATAACTACGTAGGAGGCGGTCAGGCAGGAGCAGCGATCCTGGATATAAGGCAGAAGGAAGTAGGAGAATATGATCTTACCAATACGGTTAATCTGACCTTGAAAAAGACAGTGAACGCGGGAGATTGTGTGGGACTTTCCCTGTGTGCGCCGGATGTGGATGATGATGCCACCCGTGTATCTTACACATCCCAGGAGTTGTATTATGCCAACCCGCAGCCGGTGGCAATCCTGCAGGCACCACCGTATTTTTCAGAAATAGCGGAGCAGGACAGTGATTATCTGGCTACAGGAAACACTTCCTTTACAACAGGAAAAGGAACCGGAGTTTCCAAAACTAACAGTTTTTCTGTCACAGCAGGTATCATTGTAGGAATGGAACAAAGTGTCAGTCTGTTTGGGCTGTTCAAGACTGGATTGTCTGCCATGACAGAGGTAACCGGAGGAGCCGGCTATGAAAAACAAGTCCAGACAACAAAGACTTTTACAACCACATATAATGCCACCAAGGAAGATCAGGTCATTGCGGTGTCGATCCCTTATATCCGGTATCGTTACAAAGTACTGAGTCCGTCTATACAAACTATGACGAAGGCAAAGCTGAAAAATCTTTCCCAAAAGATTACACTTTTGAAGGCATCTGCCCAAATAAAAAAATCTCAAAAAGAAAAACTGAGTCAGGCTGTGGTGATTTTACAGGAGTACTATGACAACCAGAATCAACTGGCACAGAAGTATGGCTATGGCAAGACTGTTAAGGATGAGATGGTAGAAATGACGTATGCACAGCCGGGAACACCGGATATGACCACTCTCAGCAAAGATAAGTATAATGAAATGGTAGAAAGCATGGGACTGACCGATCAGGTGATCACAGATGATGTTCTTCACAATGCAACACCGGGTGATGTGGCGTCTTATATGTGGAAATCAAACGGAAATGATTCGGGCTGCACATGGTCTGGTGAGTGTGCCAGCATTAACGATGGAGATGCTGGAACGTCGGTTTCCCAGAGCATAACGGAAGAAAAGACAACACAGAAATCGGTGACGTGGAATGCAGGACTGCACAACGAAGCCACTGCTACCATAGGCGGTTTGACAGCAGGCTTAAGCAGCACACTGGAATACAATGGTGCGAAAGCAGACATTACCATGGATTCCATTACAGCACAGGGAACGGTAGCAAGAATACCGAATGTGGATGAAGGAAAATCCACCAGCAAAGCCGATGTCAGCGGGCTGAAAGATGTGGCAGTCCGGGATAAATATGCCTTTAAGTTCCGGGTCGGCACATGGCTTACCAAACTGGGGCAAAATGACTGCCGCGTGGTTGGTTATCAGGTGGAACCGACGGTTTCCGGTCTGAAGTTTCCGACCAAACCGGTGCAGGATGTAGAAGTGGAAAAAGTGTATGATACCGATGGAAATTATAACGGTGTCAAGGTAAGGTGGTATGCGCCGGAAAATAACACAGCATACTACAGCAACCCAACCGCCTATAAAGTCTGGATGCTTGGATCGGATGTAACCAAGCGGGCTGTCTATGCGTATGAGACAACCAAGGATGAAAATGACAAAGATTGCTATGAGACCGTATATGACAAAAATATTGTACCGGAAAATACAGCTTTTGCAGCGGCAGTAAGACCGGTCGAACTGTCGGATGATTATGCCTGCTGCAGTAACCCGATCTATATTATGGAACAGGGGGCGCAGGATGCTATTTTCTCCGGACAGCCAAAGGATGTTACCTATCAGGCTGTGGATGAAAATAAAGAAGGTAAGGTACAGTTTTCCGGTGAAGTAAAATTATGTGGAGATACGCTGACTTTTGATTATGCCCGTGAAAAAGTAAGATGGCAGTTTTTCGATCCGGCTACAAGAACATGGAAAGAAGTATTTGAAATGGATCAGGATACCGGCACCAGGAAAGCGGCTGAAGAATTGAAAAATTACGGAATCACTTCGGCAAAAGAGAGTCTCAGCAGTTGTGACAATATTCGAACAAGTCCGGGAACGGCGACTTTGGATCTTTCTTATGACAAGGTTCCAACGAATCTCAAGTTCCGGCTGGCAGTGGCATACTCGGTGGTAGGAACCGGCGGTGTTTTTGATGCCACATCCAATGAAGCAGGTTTTTCCCTGAAAACAACCAATATAGTAGGAGCCAGCATGAATGTGTCAGAGGACGGTATTTCGGTAAGTGCTTCCACAGAGAATGATGAAGAAGGATCTGTGATCGCAGCGAAGTTAAAGAATCTGTCCAACAATTCTTCCTCCAAAAAGATTCTTGTATACCCAAATAATCTGGTAGACATGGCATCAGCAGCACCGGGTGTGTATCAGCTGGAGACAGAAAATACGACATCCAACCAGGGATCTGCTGTCAGCAGCCGCGTGCCATACTACGGAAATCAAGACAAATTATTAGCCACACTAGCAAAAATGGATAGGGTATTAAGAAGCGCAGGAAATTCAGAGACATCACAGGCGGATGAGGATGAAATATTGTATGGACAGCAACTGAAACTTACCACGGAACTTTATGATAAAAATGCAGAAGATCCAAACCAGCCGCAGACGGCCAGCGATGTGAAGTATACAGTCATGTCAGGTTCCCGGAATGAGGATGTAACAGAACAATGTATGGAAGGAAATATTTTCTGCCCAAACAGTGCCGGTGAATTTGTGATCATGGCGGCTGTGGAGACAGGAGAAGAGACTCTTACTTCCACGAAGATCGTGCAGGTGAAGACCTCTGGTGAACGATATGAAAGTGAAGTATTTGACAAAGTTTTGAATACGGATCTGACAGAACTTCAGGGCGTTGTATATGGAACAGAAAAAAGAGCTGAAGCACTGGGACTTCCGGAAACAACTCGGATCCAGACGACTGCCGGTCAGGTTTATGACGCAAAGATCAATTGGGATGTTAAAAACTGTGAATATGACCCGGCATCGGAAAAAGAGCAGACCTTTAAAGTAAAAGGAAATGTGGTGCTGCCAGACAATGTAAGCAACGATCAAAATGCTTCTACAGAGGTTGCAATTGCTGTCAATGTGAATGAGACAGCTGTAGAAGTTCAGTCACCGGCAGACAACAAACCACCGGTTATTACTTTGAAAGGAAGTATAACAGTAGGTGGAAAAACGTATTCGGATTACAGTGACAAGATTGCATTTAACACAGAACTGACAGGGGTACAAAAAGGCGTGATCACTGCTACTGACGAGGAAGATGAGATTGATTCCATATCCTATTTGAAATCTGACTCTGCCTTGAGCGAGGAGCAGCTGGAAAAATCCACTGACTGGATCAACGGTACAGAATTTACGTTGACAGAAGGAGAGCGGTGCATTATCTATGCAAGACTCGTTAATCACACGGGAGACATTGTATATGTGTCCACTCAGGGAATCACAGTGAAAAAAGTTTCTTCTTCTACTACGGATGTAACACCACCGGATAGTACGGGAACAACTGGAAACACAGTGAAAAAACAGGATACCGTCAAAGTGGGAAACACCTATACCGTGAAGAAAATCAAGTACAAGGTTATTGCCAACGGCAAGAAGAAAACGGTACAGGTAACAGGGGTTACCGATAAGGAAATGAAATCGCTGACCATTCCGGCTACGGTTACGATCCTGGGTTACAAATATAAAGTAACAGCCATCAAGGCATCTGCTTTTAAGAACATGAAAAAACTTACCAAAGTAGTGATTGGCAAGAATGTGAATAAAATTGGTAAGAATGCATTTTCCGGCTGTAAAAAATTAAAGAATATTGTGATCCGGTCAAAGACATGGAAGAAAAACAGCATTGGCCAAAAAGCCTTTTACAAGATCGCGGCGAAACCGAAGTTTAAAGTACCGGCAAAGAAATTGAAGGCATACAAAAAGTATATCAAAAAGTCAAAAGTGGCAAAAAAGGCAAAGATCACAAAATAAGAAACAGGAAATGACGGTAAATCACAGGCCCCTTCTGCTGAGGTAGAATCAGCGGAGGGGGTCTTGTGCTATGAGGGATTTATGACGATATACGTTATATGATATGGAGATAAACGGATTTGGATTTATGTACATGGAGGTATACGATATGTCACTGAATATTAATGGTTTAAGTAATTCGTATAATGGCATCAATACGAATAGCAAACAATACAAGGCTTTAAAAGAAAAAGGCTGGTTAGCTGATGTAATTCAGAACGAAGCAACGATGTCTCCGGAAGAAAGACTGATATATGAAATATTCGGTGGAAGGGATACGATTATTAAAAATCTGATGAAGCATTTTGATTCGGATGGTGATCTGCTGAATGCCGATGGAGTGGCAGGAATGGACGTTACCGGCAAAGGTACGTCGTGGCAGAAACTTACAAGTGTATCGGAGGAATATCGCCAAAAAATGTTTGATAATGTGAAGCGGGAATTTATTCAGGAAAATGGTATTTCCAATGGCGATACAACGAAGCGCTCCGATATTTTCAAAGAGTATCAGTTAAGTGTGAAAAAAGACAAGCGGTTAAGTGGCACTTGGACTTTGGGGCAATATGAGGCACAGTATAGAGTTGCTATGTATGCAGCAGTCAAATCGGCTAATCCAAATTGGGAATCGGGGCAAAGATTTGACGCAAAGATTCTTGACAATGTCACAAGAGAATCCGTGGAGGCTACGCTTGTGCAAAAGGGGAATAGGATCGTTCGAAATTCGATTGATGTATCCATATAGAGTACGACAATTTCCAGATAGTATAAATTGAAAATGCAATTAAAAGCGGTCAAAAAATCAATCGCAAATTTTTTCGATTGATTTTTGAGACAGGAGAACAGATATGGGCGATACAATTATTTATTTGGTAATTTCATGTTTGGTTTCACTTGTTTTATCATTTTGGGTTGTGCGCTTTTTATTACACTATCCGTTTTTACATATTTTATTGAAAAGCTGGACAGTGTTGTGCTTCAGGTGATTATTCTTATGATCGTGGTATTTGCGGAGATCGCATGGGTTGTGCTTGAACACAATGTGATGAAAAAGAAAATGATAAAAAAGAAATAGGCAACTTTCAGTTTGTCCAGGCATTGCTGTAATGAAATATAAGAGAAGATGGTTATTGACATCATTACTTATGGAAATAAGTAGTGGTGTCCTTTTTTATTGACAATATAGGAATCTTTATGTATGATTGAGACAGCGAGTATCAAAAAAGGGGCTTTTTATGAGAGGAGAACAGAGACAAAGTAGTACAAAGGATAAGAGAAGAAAAGCAATCATCCATGCAGCGTTTCAAATTTTTGTAGAGAAGAAAATTGAACCGGTCAGTATGGGAGAGATTGCAGAGGCAGCAGGAGTAGGGCGCGCGACATTGTTCCGTTATTATCCGAATAAGCTGGAGTTAGTGATTGCTGTGTGTGCTGCCAAATGGAAAGAGTATCTGGATGCACTGGATGCGAAGCGTCCGCTGGAATCCATTGGAGATATTCCGGCGATCGACCGGTTTACCTTCACACTGGACAGTTACATCGACATGTACCAGCATCACAAGGATTTGTTGCAATACAATGATAACTTCAACCATTATGTGACACATGAGGGGGTGCAGGAAGAACAGTTGGAGGAGTTTCATGCATCGCTCTATTCGGTCAATACAAGACTGGAATGGATGTATGAGAAAGCAAAGGAAGATCACACTTTTCGCACGGATATTCCCAGAGAGGAATTTTTTCGTGTGACCGTGCATACGATGATGTCTGCCTGTGCACATTATGCCGGTGGCTTTATCTGGGGGGCGCGGGACAATAAGGATTATACTCCGGAGTTACTTAGGATCAAGGAAATGATCCTAAGCTATGTAAAGATTTCAGAATGACAGGAGGAACCCATATGACGAAGTCATATTATAAGATGGTTCCGACGACCTGCCGCCGAGCGTAGGCGAGGGGCGTTACATACAACAAGTAGGAGGAAGATATGAAACAAAAACAAAGAAAACGAGAAGCAAGGCGGATATTTGCCGGAATGGTGGCGGTTCTTATGGTGCTGTCAGCGGTGGATGTGAGCGGCTGGGGAGTGATGAATGCGAAAGCGGAAACTGCATTAGCAAAGAATGTGCCGGAATCATTGGCAATATATAGTAATGAAAGTAGCACATGGCAAATAATAGATATTATCAAAAATGGCGTGCTTCAGGATGATGGGGTTGCAAACAATGAGGCAACAGAATACAATGGAACTAATTGGTATTATGACGGTGCGAAGAATAAGCTTGTATTGGAGAATGCATCTATTGAGATTATTAGTGTTGAAAATGGGGATCTTACGATTTTGTCGTCTGGAGAGAATACGTTAAGCGGTTATATTCATTCAAAGTCAAGCAATGGGGAACATACATTGGAATTAAAGGGTGATAATAGTGGATGCTTGACAGTAGGGAAAACAATTCAGGATGTATCAGATACCGGTCAACAAATGAATCTGAAAATTACGGATGCTACGGTAAAGGCACAGGAGATAACATGCAAAGGAAGTATGAGGATAGAGAACAGCCGGGTGATTGTTTCTGCCGGAGACGGTACCTATTATGCAATGAAAGCCGATAGTGATATCAACATTACAAATAGCTATGTAGAGGTAAAACAAAATCGAGATCAATACGCAATTTCAACAACAAATAATGGAATTGTTGTGTCAAATAGTCAGATCATGGCGTGTAATAGTGGAATATATGAAGCCCAGGTAATAGAAGGCGGTAGTTTTAGTGATTCAGTCGTTACAAAACAGTATGGAAATAATGTGACAAAGTCAGTTGTATATGGTACTGCATCGTTAATAGAAAAACTAACGATACCGAACGATGGAACTATCGTGTTTATGAAAGGCGCGAGCATTACGAATCAAGAGCTGCTTGCAGTTGAAGATGGAGCAAACATATTAGTAAATGGCTATATGATCGAGGATATAGAAGCAAGTGGCGACACACATACACATAATACTGACGGTTTAGTGACCTGCGAATGGAAGGATGCAGATACGCATGTAAAACAAACTGCATGCAAAGACTGTCCGATCGGCTATGTGACGAAAAAAACGGAACCGCACAGCTTTGGTGACAATGGTTTCTGTGCATGTAATAATGCATATCAGCCGGCAGATCTCACCACAGACCGGTATGATATTGATGGGGACAAAATCAATGATGAGGTTTACGAAATCAGCAATGCAGGTCAGCTGTACTGGTTTGCAGGACTTGTAAACGGCACTCTTGATGGAGTTAAACAAAACACATCAGCCAATGCAATTCTGACAGCCAACATCACAGTAAATGAAAATCTTCTTGATTCTTTACAATACGATACAGAGGGCAACGTTTCCAACGGAAGTGATTTTATAACCTGGACACCGATTGCAGATTGTATGGGAGATATAATAGAGTATTCAGGAACGTTTGACGGAAATAATAAAACCGTAAGTGGTTTATACTTTAATGGTAATTCACCACGTATTGGATTATTCGGAAGTTCAGAAGCTGATGGCAACATAAAAAATGTTGGAGTTGTTGATTCCTATTTCAAGGGGAATGAGTTTGTAGGCGGTGTGTGTGGACGCAATGACGGCACAATCACAAACTGTTATAATGCAGGGAATCTTACCGCTATTGATCCAAATGCTACTATAGGCGGTATATGTGGATACAATGGTGGCACAATCGCAAACTGTTATAACACAGGAACTGTTACTGCTACCGGCTCAGTAGCTTCTGTGGGTGGTGTGTGTGGTTGTAGTATTGCACCAATTTCAAACTGTTATAACATAGGAACTGTTACTGCTACTAGCTCAGGTGCTGATATAAGCGGTATATGTGGATAC
>CAKREC010000046.1 GCA_934316925.1 uncultured Eubacterium sp. | reverse complement strand
ATAACATCCGTGAAATGCCCGGTCTGCCTGTCCAAAAAGCCTGCGACCTGCTCTCCGGTACAGATTGAGCACTTCAGCACCGCCTGCTGACGCTCCGGGTCATAAGATGGAAATGAAATCGCTGTTTTCCTTTGAAATAGCATGGATGGTTCCTTTCTCCGTTCTTTATGTACCAGTAACTTTCTGATTGCAGATTCCTACCTTGACTGTTATAATCAAGTCATGGGAGCTGCCATAATGGTAAGCGCTCTTTTTTCTATCATCATATTAGTACGCATCCATGAAAATGTCAAAATTCCTTGCATTTCCGCTCTACCGCACAATCTATACAAAAGTAATTGGATGTGTTTCGGCATTGGACACTTATTTCTTTTTACCAATTCAAATAGGAGATCTGATTATATGAATAATAATTCAAGTATTATTATGTACACAACAGAAGATGGCTTAACCAAGATAGAAACCACCTTTGATGAAGATACTGTATGGCTCTCATTAGACCAGATGGCCAAACTGTTCCAACGTGACAAGTCGACTATCTCAAGACATATAAAAAATATATTTGAAGAAGGTGAATTAACACAATCGGCAACTGTTGCAAAATTTGCAACAGTTCAAACTGAAGGAACCCGTACTGTAGAAAGAAATATTGATTACTATAACCTTGATGTCATTATCTCTGTAGGCTACCGTGTAAAATCTCTCCGTGGAACACAGTTCCGTATATGGGCCATGGGAATTTTAAAAGAATATATGAAAAAAGGCTTTGCTCTGGATGATGACAGACTCAAAAGATTAGGTGGCGGCAATTATTTTGATGAATTGCTTGCACGTATCAGAGATATCCGTTCCTCAGAAAAAGTCTTCTGGCGAAAAGTACTGGAAATCTATGCAACCAGCATCGACTATGATCCCCACGCTGAAAGTTCTGTTCTTTTCTTTAAACAAGTGCAGAACAAAATGCACTGGGCTGCTCACAAACATACTGCCTCTGAAGTTATTTTTGAATGTGCTGACGCCACAAAAGAAAATATGGGACTCACTTCATGGGCGCATGACGAAATCCGTCGTTCCGATGTGGAAGTTGCTAAAAACTATCTTACAGAGCAGGAGCTTGATGCGCTCAATAAAATTGTTACCGCATACCTTGATATTGCTGAAGTACATGCCCTGAATAAAGAGCCCATGTATATGAAAGACTGGCTTGATACTATTGATGATTATCTTAAAATGACCCGCCGTGATATTCTTCTCAGCAGCGGTCATATCAGCCATAAACAGGCTATCGAAAAAGCTCATGCAGAATATGACAAATATAAGAGACGTTTAGATGATACACTCTCTCCCGTAGAGAAAGATTTTATTAAAAGTATTGATAGATTGGAACATATTACTGCAGATCCACAATAATATCGGTTTCTATTTCCATCCCCTACTTCATTTTGGGAAGATTCCAGTGATACACAACTGCCAGAAGCCTGATCACGATCACAAGACAGGTTCCGCCGATCATAGCAATATCCTTTGAAAAAGGCATACACAATGCACAAAATAATGCGCCGATCAGAGAAGCACATGCATAGATCTGTTTTCTAAAGATAAGAGGTGTTTTCTGCGCCAGCACATCCCTGATCACGCCCCCGCCAACACCTGTTAGAATTCCAAGAAATACAAGAAAGAATAATTCGTTTTGATAACCGTTTTCATAGGCTTTTTCTATTCCAAGTGTTGTAAAAACACCAAGACCGACCGCATCCATGATCGTCATGGTCTTTTCATATAGAAAAATTACTTTCTTACCCGAGAAATGTTTCCTATTATATATCGTAATGAATAAGGAAGTCGCACAGGCAGTTGAAAGGATCACATAAATCGGATCTGTAAATGCTGCAGGCGGCAGATACCCAAGTATCATATCACGGACAAGGCCGCCTCCAACTGCTGTGGTGACGGCCATTACAATAACGCCAAATAGATCCATTTTTTTATAAATTCCTACCATTGCTCCCGAGGAGGCGAAAGCAATCGTTCCGATCATTTCCAGCAAAAATACGATCTGTCTCATTTCTGTCCGGTTCCTTTACTCTGATGCAAGCTGACATAATACATCCTTCAGTAATATTGTCGCTTTTTCTATATCCGCAAAATCAGTCCATTCCTTTGGACTATGGCTGATCCCATTATGACTTGGCACAAAGATCATTGCAACGGGACATAATTTCCCGATAAACAGACTGTCATGATATGCGCCGCTGATCATATGCATATAGGGAATCTTATGCTCGATACAGGAATTCTCAATCACAGCTTCTATCTCTTTATCACAGGGCATCGGTGTATCACGACACTCTACTTTATAAGATAACGCAATACATCGCTTTTTACATATCTGTTTCATCCGGTCGATCAGAATATCTTCCAGCTCTGTTTTGGAAACCGCATCGCAATCCCTGATATCTACCGAAAATGTGACTTCTCCCGGAATGACATTTACGGCATTTGGCATTACAGATACATATCCGATCGTACCTGTATGATATGTGCTCTTTCCCTGTGCAATGATCTTTTCCAGCTCCACTGAAATTTCCCCAAGTGCTGCAAACGCATCTGCCCGCTCCGCCATGGAAGTTCCGCCGGCATGAGACTGCACACCGCGCAGCGTGACCATGATATTGGTCGGTGCGCAGATACTGTCCACGATTCCGATCGTCTTTTTTTCTCTCTCCAGCCACGGACCCTGTTCAATATGCAGCTCCACACTTGCTTTTGGATGAGATACATCCTTTCCAAATAAATGTCTGCAGTTTTCTTCCTTATAGAAACCGCATTCCTGTAAATAAGTCAGAAGTGACTTCCCTGCAAGATCTGTTATCTGTCCGAGTTCTTCTTTTTTCAGATACCCTGCAAGTGCCCTTGATCCAATACAGCCCGAACCAAAAACTGTAGACTCCTCACAAGTATAAACATTCACATAAATACTGCGAAGAGGGCGGATTCCCTCTTCGCGTAAATACCGGATCGCCTCTAAAGCCGAAACGATCCCTGCAACGCCGTCAAACATTCCCGCATTTGTCACCGTATCAATATGAGAGCCTGTCCAGACCGGTGCAAGCGTTGGATCCGTGCCTTCATAACAGCTTAATATATTTCCGATGCCATCTGTGAAAACCTGCATACCTAACTGCTGCATGTACTCACATACATAACCTCTTGCCCGTTGTTCCACCTTTGATAATGCATGTCTGGTTGTCCCTTCATAGCCTTCTTCCCGATATGCATTGATCTGGCAGATCATTTTTTCAATGTTTGATCCCTGCGTTTTATCCATAGTTAAATCTCCACGTCGCGGTTACAATCCTTGGAATAGATATAGGCAAATGGTTCTCTTCCGACACCGTAGCTGCACTGCGGACAGTAAGCACCAAACCATACAAAATCATCCTTTTTGATACCCATCCATGTTTCATCCAGCAGATACATACCCTCTCCCGAAAGAATATACATACCATGCTCCTGCACATGTGTTTCTACAATAGAATGGCTTGCTCCCGGATCAAAGGATAAAATATGCATATTCATATCAAATCCCAGGTCACTCGGCAACAGATCTTTAATAAAAACATTTTCCATTTCATCATAAACAGAAAACGGAATATCATTGACATTGCCAGTTACCACATACGGCTCATGTCCTTCCAGCGGAATATATCTCTGTTTATACAGTAAAATAGTTGCCTCTTCTCCGCTGTTTTCAAACGAAATACCAACACCAGCCGGTGCAAAGCCATAACCGCCCGCTGTCATATCATAAGATGTACCGTCAATGCTGACCTTTACTGTACCTTCTACTACATATAAGAAGCTTTCTTCCATAGCTCCCGTTCCGAACGGGTTTGTTGTCTTGCCGTCCTTCGTGGCTTTTACCACATACTGTACAAAACCCGCACCCATCTTAGGGGATGCAACAATGCTGACCTTACATCCTGTGATATAAGGAATTACATTATTGACAAGTCCATCCGGCGGAATGACTGCCCATAAACCCGGTTTCACCTGTGCTCTTGTTGCCAATAAATCTTTTCTGTATCCCATATGTATACCACCTTTCTGTTTTAGATCCTGTTTAAAAAGTCAATTATGACCAAAACTGCCTTGGCAAGAACAGTTTCATCACTTTTTTCATCCGGGTTATGACTTCTTCCACCAATCGATGGTACAAAAAGCATAACCGTATCGATCTCTTTTCCGATCACAGCCGCATCATGGCCGGCGCCTGAATGCATAACCATGTTGGAAAACTGCAAATGCTCCGACGAGACTGCCAGCTGTTCCATCCACTCCGCTTTCATTTTAGTCACAGAATTACTGAGTGTTTGTGTAAGGAGTGTATCAAAGCCTTTATCCTGCGCCTTTGCAAGACAGACTTTGATCAACTCCTTACACGCTGTCAGTTCTTCTTCTTTGGTTGATCGCAGATCAACCGAGAAGATCAGTTTCTCAGGAACGACATTGATTTCATTCGGAAACAAATGCACCTCTCCGACCGTTCCGACCATGCCATCATGTGCTCTGACATAGGTATTGATCCTATCCATGATCTTAGCGCCTTCCATCATGGCATCGAGGCGCATTTCCATGGGTTCTGTTCCGGCGTGATCGGCCCGTCCTGTTATCGTCACATAAAATCGCTCCATTGCGACAATCGCACTGACGATACCAAGCTCTTTTTCCGCCTTTTCCAACACCGGTCCCTGCTCTATATGAATCTCTACGAAACCTTTCCATCCTTCTTTTTTTCTCTCCGCGGATCGTATGTTTTCCGGATCGAGCCCTGCACTTCTCATTGCTTCATAATATGAAATGCCGTCGCGATCTTTATTTCTCTTCAGATCATCCACTGTCCACATACCGAGAAAAGCTTTACTTGAAAAATAACCGCCGCCGAATCTGGCACCTTCCTCATCGTTGGTAGCAACGATTTCCAATGTATAAGGCGGTATGATGTTATTTCTTTTATAATGCGAAGCAATTTCCATGCCACACAAAATACCTGCCATCCCATCATAAGCACCGCCATGACGTACAGAATCAAGGTGAGATCCTATCATGATCCGCTCCGGCGATCTGCCCTCCATAACACCGATCACAGCACCGGAAGCGTCCTGCGATACATGCAGACCGAGTTCTGTCATTTTATAGGAAATATAATCTGCACATTTCATTGCTTCCGACGTAAAAGGAAGCCTCGTCACACCCGCTCCTTTTGTTGCGGTAAACTGCCCGGTTTCTTCTATTCCTTTTTTGATATGTTCTTCTATCAGCTCCAGTTCTTCTATCATGCACCGTCGCCTCCATACAGGTTATCAAGTGCTGTCAAAACCTCTTTACAATCAAGTATTACGCCATACTGTGCAAAGGAAAAAATGCCTGCCTTTTCATCCGTGTTTACCGCAACCGTCAGCTTTGCATCTTTGACACCTTCTGTATGCTGAATAGCTCCCGATACGCCGAAAAACAGGCATATTTTAGGATGTACCGTGCATCCGGTCTGACCAATCTGTGCTTCAAACGGTATCAGGTTAAAATCTACCAATGGTCTTGTACCGCCAACAAAACCGCCTAATTTTCCGGCAAGCTTTTCTGCCAGCTCTATCGTTTCCGTCTGTGCCGCTCCCCGACCGAGTGAAATCAGTATCTCCGCATCCTGGAGGTTTTTAGAAGTATACGCTTCCTTTTTTTTCAGGATAACGGACTGTTCCGGCAGTGAAATACGCATATGTTCTCTGGACCGAGGGGTTCCATTCTGCTCCGGCGGATACGCACCGGCTATAACGGTCACAAAGGCTGCAGGCCCTTCTTCCTTTGTAATGACCATTGCATTCTCACCAAATGCAGGCTTTTTCTGGTAAAATACACCATCCTCCATAAAAAGCTCCGTACAATCTGCTGTCATTCCGATCTGCAGAGCTGCTGCCACTCTTGCAAATACAGGTTTTACGCATTCAATGGCAGGAATCAGCACATAATCAGGCTTTCTCATCGAAATGACCTGTTTTATGATCTTTGCACGTTTTTCTTCTTCATAAAAAGCAATCCCATCTCCATCGATCAACAGGATATTTACACCATCATAAGACAACTGCTGTATCAGATCCACATCTTCTTCTTTTCCAAATGCAAAAACAGTGATCTCAGCTTCGGTATTCAATTTTTTTGCTGCATATACCAATTCTGCCGCCGACGGATCTGCCTGCCCATCAAATTGTTCTGCATAAATATAAATACTTTTTGGCATCTGCTCACCCCTTTTCCATTATCTCATCCATCAGATCCTTTATTTTTTCAGCTGCTGCCCCTGCGTCTCCTTCCAGCATAATGCTTCTTGTGCTGCTTTTTTCACTCTCGTAGGTATCTGTCACAACAGATAACGCACCTGCTTTTCCGATGACAGATGGATCCATACCAAGCTCTGTATTTGTGAGCACCTGAATTTCTTTCTTTTTTGCCTTCATCTGACTTCTCAGCGTCGGAAGAACCGGTTGGTTTACACCTAGTCCTACTGTAAAAAGACATGGCATGGGAAGCTCTAGAAACAATTTCTGACCTTTATAACTTTTGGAAACCGTGATACACTCCCCGGTGATCTCCTCTGCTGTTTTGATGAGTGATACAGAAGGCAGTCCAAGGAGTTCTGCCATCATTGGTCCGACCTGTCCCGTTGCACCATCAGCAGAAAGCGCACCACACAATACCAGATCATACGCATCTGTATTTTTTACTGCCGTCGCAAGGACACGTGCTGTACCTAGGGAATCCCCGCCGGCAAATGCCCTGTCCGTTACCAGAAAAGCTCTGTCAGCCCCGATTGCCAGCGCCGTATATAAAATATTTTTTGCATCTGCAATACCCATTGTAAAAACATCAATAGTTCCACCGGCAAGTTCCCGGATATGTATGGCTTCTGTCAGCGCATTCATATCGGAAGGATTGATAACCATCTCCACATCTTCGCGGATCAGATTATGCGTTTTAGGATCGATCTTTACCTGATCCGAATTCGGTACCATCTTGATACAAACTGCTATTTTCATATTGCTACCTCTATTTTTCCGTCAACAGTCTCTTGAATGCCCATTCCTCCAAAAGCATGGTGGATTCACCACACATGATGAATTTTGCCAGATCCCGTGATACAGCAGGTGCTTCGATCACACCGTTTCCGCCATAACCGGTTGCCAGCAGGTAATTTTTGAGAGGTGTTTCCCCTACGATCGGTAAAAAGTCTCTTGTTTCCGCTCTGTAGGAAAGCCAGGAAGAAACCAGACCGGAATCTGCAAGCTCCGGAATATAAGAATCCATCTGATCCAGCAAAAATTCTATGAAGTAATCATCCGTTCCGCCTGTCTGTGGTAATTCATCCGGATTCCACTGTCCTGCATGCATCGGATCGTCCAGATTCATGGACAGATGTGATTTACAGATAAACAGGTTATCTCCTGCTCTCAATCCGTAAAATGCCGGGTATTTGATGATCGGATAGATATAGCCATCTCTTTTTACCGGCGGTGCAAGGAAAAACGCTTCCGCCTTTGTATGCCAGATCGGTACATCAATTCCTGCAATCTCCCCCGTAAATCTGCTCCATGGACCGGTGCAGTCCACAACAACATCAAAGTCCCATGTCTTGCCATCACTTGTCTTAAGCCCTTTGACCTCATTGTCTGCTTTGATAAGTTCTACGACTTTCACACCTGTATGGATAGTTCCACCGTTTTGCTCCATCTTCTTGGCAAATGTATTGGAGATCATTGTGCCATCAAAGTAACCATCATCCTTCGTATAACCCGCACCAAGGATTCCGTCTGTCTGAATCCCCGGAAGGATTTCACGGATACGTTCCTTATCGACAATATATTCCCCGGTATAACCTGCTGCCTTTGCAAGTGCAATACCGGTCTTTATGGTATCCTCAACCTCCGGTGAAGTTGCAACAACCAGTGTACCGGTCTTATCAAATCCGGCGGATCCTTTCTCTTCTGCCTCCATTTTGAGATAGGTTTCAAATCCATATAACCTGACATCCCAATACCGGTTTTTTAATGAATCATCAAAAAGACAAACCGTTCCGGCAGATTTCGCTGTTGTTCCGCAGCCGATCCGGTCTTTTTCAAAAAGTGTTACTTCTGCTTCATCATAAAGGCTTAAATGATATCCAAGGGCAGTTCCGGATATGCCTCCACCAATAATTCCTATTTTTTTCTTTTTCATACGATACGACCTATCCTTTCACCATTTTCAACCAATTTCATTTTTAAAATGAAAGATATTTTCTGTTGATCAACTTTGTAGCAAGTTCGATACAAATATTCAGAACCCAGTACAACAATCCTGCAATGATATAAACCTCAAACGGCATAAAAGTACTTGATGCACACCCTGTTGCCTGCATAGTAAGCTCTTTGATCGTGATCACTGACAAGATAGAAGAGTCTTTTACTGTAACGATCAGCAAACTTGTTATTGTAGGCATGACCACCTTCATGACCTGCGGAAGCAATATCCGTATCACTCTGGTTGGATATGGGATATTCAGAGAGATTGCTGCTTCCTCCTGTCCCTTTGAAACGGAATCAAAACCCATCTTGATCGTAACTGTCATATAAGCAGCCTCATACAATACTAATATAATGGTTCCAAGAACGATTGCCTTGGGATGCAGTCCCAGAAGCGGCGGCAGATTATATGCCAGATAAACCTGTATCATGAATGGTGTATTTCTGAATAATCTGATATACCAGTTCAGAACACCTTCAATGATCTTATTCCTTGTCCGCAGCAATAATGCAAAAATAAATCCCAGAGAAAGTGACAGTATAAGACCTATTATTGATACAATGATCGTTACCTTCATTCCTTGCAGTAATGACGGCATTATTTTCTCTAATAAATCCATAATTTTCCCTCGCTTTTTATTTTTGTCCGGTGATATTTGAGCTTTGCATTTTGTTCTGTACGATCTCTAAAAGTGAACAGATGATAAAATACAAAACAAATGCGATAATATATACCGGAACCGGATGATGTCTACGAGATACGATTCTCGTCGCTACTCTGGTTATTTCCAGAACTCCTATCGTGGAAAGGATCGGTGTAACCTTTATTGCATTAATAAATTCGCTTACCATCTGTGGTTTTACAATGTAAAAAACCTGCAGCATCTTGATCCTGATAAAAATTGCCCATTTTGACATACCAAGTGCTTCCGCTGCCTCGATGTGTCCCTTTGGTATTGCATTCAGTCCGCTTCGGAACACTTCCGAGATAAACGCGGCTGTATTTAATCCGACTGCGATAATACCGGTTAATGTATTCGAAAGATCCAAGCCCATAACAGACAGGGAATAAAAGACAATCAGGATCTGGAACAGGAACGGAGTTCCTCTGATAAAACTTACATATAAAGTTACCAGCCCTTCAAACAGCCTGACATTTGAAATACGGAGTAATACAAGCAGGATTCCGAGCAAAGTGCCAAATATCATCCCTGCAACAGCAATTTCAGCCGTTATCAATGCTCCTTTCAAAAGCAGTGGTAAAGAGTATAAATAGATATTACTCACGCTCACACCTCCAGATCATTCTTGTCTGTAAAATCATTTACTGTATATATTCGGATTCATCTTCCGGAAGATCATCATATGTAACACCACAATATTCTTCCTGCAGTTCTTTCAATGATCCATCTTCTTTCATTTTCTTGATAACACCACTTACATAATCAGCCAGTTCTTTATCTTCCTTACGGAATGCAAAGGAACCATATACCGGTTTTGAAATAGAACCGACAAACTCAAGTTTTCCTTCGGATGCATCAATCTGCTGTTTGCAGATTGTATAGGACTCACAGGCAAGATCTACATTTCCGTTCAACAGATCCAGAAAAGCGTTCACGGATGAATCATAAGAAGTCTCTTCTACACCGTCTGCACAATTTTCTGCTGCATAGGCATCTAACGCATCAACCGGTGCTGTACCAAGTTCAACACCTACGTTCTTTCCGTTTACATCATCAAGTGACTGAATGGAATCATCATCTGTTCTCTTTACCAGATAAAATTCATCAAAAGAAACCGGAATGGCAAAAGTATATTTACTCAGTCTTTCTTCCGTAATATTGCAATAACAGCCTGCTGCATCAAACTTTCCGGCTTCCAGTCCGGCAAAGATTCCGGAGAATGCAAGATCTTCAAATTTCACCTCAACACCCATTTCTTCAGCTACTCTGTTCCAGATCGCGATATCATAGCCTGTCGGGTTGTCAGAATCATCCAGATACTCATATGGTTCAAATGTCAGATCTGTTCCGATATGAAGAACACCTTCTTTCTGGATATCAGCAACTGTCAGTCCACCAGATTCTCCTGTTTCATCTGCAGCACTGTCCGAACTTACGTCCTCTGTTGCAGCATCTGTTGTTTCCGCTGTTGATGCTTCCTCTGTTGCTCCGCTTGAACCGCACCCTGTTAATGCAAATGCAAGCACCGTTGATAATAAAGTTGTCACGATTAGTTTTTTCATACTTTTTTCCTCCTTAATGTAAATATATTACAAAACTCGACTCAGGAACTGCCTTGTCCTGTCATGCTTTGGATTGCGGATCACTTCATCCGGTGTCCCTGCTTCGAGAATGCGACCATAGTCCATAAATACTACTTTATCTGCTACATCATGTGCAAAACCCATTTCATGTGTAACGACGATCATTGTCATACCGTCTTCAGCCAGATCACGCATTACCTTTAGTACTTCTCCTACCAGTTCCGGATCAAGTGCCGATGTTGGTTCGTCAAACAACATGATCTCCGGTTCCATGGCAAGTGCTCTTGCAATCGCAACACGTTGCTGCTGTCCGCCTGAAAGGGTAGTCGGATAAACATCCTTTTTCTCTGCCAGTCCGACTTTTCTTAACAATTCGATTGCTTTTTCCGTAATCTCCTGTTTATTCACATTTTTTACGCGGAGCGGTGCTTCGATCACATTTTCCAGTACTGTCATATGCGGCCACAGATTAAACTGTTGAAACACCATTCCTGCATGTTTTCTGATTTCTACAGCATTCTTTTTATTTGCCTTTGTTTCACCCCCTTTTAAAGAATATCCTGTCATTTCTATTGTTCCATCTGTCGGTTGCTCCAGGTAATTCAAGCACCTGAGAAGTGTACTTTTGCCAGATCCGCTTGGGCCGATCAGACAGACAACTTCTCCCTCTTTGACTTCTAAATCAATACCATTTAGAACAACCAAATCTCCGTAAACTTTTTTCAATCCATCTATTTTTATGATCGTGTTTTTATCTTTTCGGTCGTTCATGTCAGCCTCCTATTTGTTCAGAAATCCCTGAATCTTTACCCATTCCGCATCATTACCGGATAATCTGTTCAGGTTTGTTGACTGTGTATATGATTTTTCATATACCTGCTGTACATATGGGAACATCTTATCAGCCCATTCTTTGGCAGCTTTATATTTTTCATAAAATCCGGGAAGCTCGGCTCTTAACTCGTTTAAGATCGCCTTTTCATCTACTGTCAGTATCTTGCCGTCTTTGACAACTGTTTTACCGTTTACCATAACTCTGACAATGTCTTCTCCGTTTTCACAATATACAAGATGGTTTAACAGATCATTTGTCGGTGTAAATGCAATAGAGTTCAGATCATAAAAGACAAGATCTGCCTTCTTTCCTTCCTCGATCGAGCCTGTATGATCAATACGTCTTGTACTTTTTGCTCCACCAACTGTAGCAGCTTTAAAGACATCTTTTGCATTCGGCCATCTCTTATAATCAGGCATTGTCACTTTATGTAACAGTGCTGTGATCTTCATGGCTTCAAAAATGCTCTGGCTGTCATTACTGCTCATGCCATCCGTTCCAAGTGCCAGATTGACGCCTGCTTCATGCAATTTTGCATAAGGAAGTATGCCACTTCCGAGCTTTGTATTGCTGGCCGGATTGTGTGCTACAGATGCACCTGCATTTGCGATCAGCTCAATATCGTGATCATCTACCCATACACAATGTACGATCGTTGTTCTGTCTCCCAATACTCCGATATCCTTCATATGCTGGATCAGGGTTGTCTTATAAAATTCCTGTCCTGTGACACGCTGCATCTTCGTCTCAAGCACATGAGTATGTACCGGCAGATCATATTTTTCAGCCAGTCCGTACATATCCGTAAAGAACTGGTCTGTTACTCTTTGTGGTGCGACCGGTGCTAATACAACATTTGTCATACCGCCTTTTTTATGCCACTTGGAAACCATTGCGTGGATCAGATCATACATTTCCTGTCTGTCAGCAGCAGGCGGATAACATTTCTTTACTTCCTCCGGTAAGATATCTGACAGATAAGGTAATTTATCTTTCCACTGTTTATCACACAAGTTGGTCGTGACACTTGCACGCATTCCCAGATCTGTGTAGGCCTCCATGACTGCATCTGTTCCCTCCAGTGTAGCGGATGGATATTCAGAAACATCATCCTGTGCCAGTGTAACACCGTGCTTGATCATCTCCATTGCACCAAGCATGGTTCTCAGATAGATCAGCCGCTTGGAAAATGGTCCGTATTTCAAGGTTGGATAAGTATATAACATCCATAACTCCAGCGGCAGATTATCGGTCATCCCTTTAAACAGGTTCTCATCAGAGTGAAGATGTGCATTGCAAAGTCCCGGTGCTACAAGCAGATCTGTTGCATCAATGATTTCCATATCCGGTTCTGCTGCAATATGATCCGCAATCTTTGTGATATCCTCATCACAGATCAAAAGGTCTGCTTTCTTTGTTTCCATTTCTGTTCCATATAAAATTGTTGCATTCTGAATTAATGTTCTCATCTTATCCAAGCTCCTCTCTGATAATGTCTGCCAGTGCATCTACCATGCTCTCAGCCGCCTTTTTCCCTTTTTCATTTGATGCCTTCTCTGCGTGCCATAACACGCCACTGTCCGGAACAAGATCTGCCGGCGGTGGTAAGATATCATATGGTTTATAATTTTTAGATTCATCACTGATTATCTTATCCTGTCTGACCAGATCCGGTTTTAAATACAACATCATTGATGTCTCAAATATTGCTGCATGTTCCCTATCCCATCCCGGGAAGTCATCCTCAAACATTTCATCTAAGATCTGGGGATCGACCAGTCCGTTGGGGTTATCCACGACTATGATCTTCCGCTGATATCCTTCTGTTTCTTCAACTGCCAGTGTCAGTCCCTCATTGATGAATTCGACATTCTCTACATGCCAGTCCAAAACAAATATGTTTGAAAATCCCTTTTGTATATATGCTTTGATAATATCTTTTGTCAGATGGATGAGCGTTTCACCAGATAATGAAAAAGTACCTATAAATCTTTCACCGCCTCCGCTTCTGGGCTTTGACCGATATCCGTATGGTACTGCTGGTGCAACAATTCCGTTTACCTTTTCAGCTACTCTCTTTGCGATCTCAACAGGTATCGTCAGGTCTGTACTGATCGGCAGATGCGGTCCATGCTGTTCGACGGATCCTACAATAAACAGCAATGGTCTCTTTTTTTCCATAGCTTCCTTTACTTCCGGCCAGGTCATATTTTCCATCATATATTCCATGTGATATCACTCCTTCCTAACAAAAAAAGCGCCAAAGCATTTTGCTTTAGCGCCTTCGCTTATTTTTTATTTTCCTGCATCATACCACTCGTTTTTCCCCAAATCAATGTTTTTAATAGATAGAAATATCTCTGCTTTTTGTGCACCGTGCACATCATAATTTTAATAATATTTCTGCATTTTTGTGATAAATTGCTTCCCTTGCCTCTTCTGAAAGAGAAGCTCTCCTGATCCGGTAAATTTCAAGTTCCGTATTCAACCATGGAAAATGAGAACCAAAGATAACTCTGTTATTTCCGAGTCTTACCGGAATGTTTTCGATTCCTTCATCCGAAAAATCCCCGGATGTCTCAATGTATAAATTAGTATGGTGATCCATGACATAGTCAACATCCGTAAGTGAATAACCGCTGCTGTCGAACTGACCTCCATGAGACATAATGAACTTAATCTTTGGAAATTTTTCAGCCAGATCTGCAACCTGGAAACAATGTGACAGCCATGGATAACCCGTTTCCACCAAAACAGGAAGTTCATATGCTTCGCAGATTTCCATAAATGGAAAAACTTTCTTGTCATTAATAGCAAATGTCTCCTCCCACGGATGCAATAAAAGCCCCTTCAGCTTTAAATCTTTGATCGCTGAAAGCAATATATTTTCCGAATCCTTTCCCAGGTTGGGATCGATCCTGCAAAAACCATACAGTTTACCTGCATGTTTTTTCTGTAAATCCGCAATATAGCTGTTTTGTTTTTCAAAATATGGATCAACTGTTTTGACCGGACAGACAACCGACACTCCGATATCGTTTTTTTCCATATTTTCAAGCAGCTCCTCTTCTGTACTGTGCTGCCCTAACATAGAATGACCTACATATGTATGAAAATCAATTATCATGTTTTTCCTCCAATCTCATAACACGAACCGCATTTTTATATAATACATAATCCAGTTCTTCTTCCGAAAGTCCCGCAAGCAATACTTTTTTCAGTTCCACAAGCGGATCACAGCATGGAGCATCCGTTCCAAAGAAAATTTTCTGCGGACCGAGTGCATCTACGAACTCTTTTATTTCATAACAAAGCGGAACCTCTGATGTATCAATATAGACATTATCATTTTTCTTTGCTACTTCGATCGCATCTCTGTTATGTGCATAACCACCCATATGCGCCAGGATAATGGTTGTTTCCGGACACTGACTGGCAAGCGCACCGATCTGAAGCGGCAGACACATCATCTCATCACCGCAATGAAATAATACTGGTAAGCCAAGCTCTCCTGCTTTTTTGCAAAGATCAACCGTCAGTTTTCCATATGGATGCAGTGTATAATGTGCCGGATGCAGTTTTACACCTCTGATCGGATACTTTTGACAGGCATCTTCCAGAAAACGAATCGCTTCCTCACCAAACCAGGGATCCATCCGGATAAACATCATAAATCTGTCCGCATATGGTTCAATAGACTTCCAAAGTCTGTCCGCACAGGTATTATCCGGCCCCGGCAGATTCAAGTAGGCACTGACTACCGCTTTTTCAATTCCCGCTTCATCCATCAGCTTTATCAGTTTTTCCGCAGTATCATACCAGTTTAAAGGTTCACATACATCTACATGTGCATGCATATCAATTATTCTTCTCATATTTCTCTCCACCTTATAAATTTAAACAAACAGATTACAGGTATACTCATGACAGGCATTGATACATTTGTTATAAATACCGTCTATATATGGCATCAGCTTATCATTCTCTTTTACTGTATCTTTGAACCTTTCCTGAAATTCTCCCGTCATGTCTGCCAGTTCCGCCAGAAGTGCCTGTTCATCTACGTGCAGCAATCTGCCCTGTTCCATCACGATCTTTCCAGCTGAAATCACCGTTTCCACATCTGATCCATCTTCACAATACACAAGATGTTTATAAATATCATTGAGTGGCGTAAAGGCTTCTGAACGCAGG
>CAKREC010000045.1 GCA_934316925.1 uncultured Eubacterium sp. | reverse complement strand
TGAAACGTATTGAGAAAGATCCTGAATATCCATAACTTCAAGATTTCCTACTTTCTGCCCAATTTTGTCTGCACTCACATCAAAAATGCCACAAACATGAAAACCTCTTCGCTCAAATCCCGCATACTTTGCCAAAGCCTGACCCAGATTGCCCGCCCCCAGGATGATAACCTGATAATTTCGATCCAGTCCCAGGATCTTACCAATCTCTGTTTTTAAAAGGTCTACATTATAGCCATATCCCTGCTGGCCAAAACCTCCAAAGTTATTAAAATCCTGGCGGATCTGCGAGGCAGTCACATTCATCCTTTTACTGAGTTCCTGCGACGAAATCCGGTCAATCCCCTTATCCAGTAATTCGCTCAAATATCTATAATATCGAGGCAGGCGTTTGATCACTGCCAGTGAAATTTTCTTTTCCACTCTTTTTCCTCCATAATCTGTTGAAACATACTAATTTAATTATAAACAGTTGTTAAATCTCTGTCAATCTTTCTTGCCGCTTTCTACTAGGAACTTTGTGATATTGCAAAATAAACGATTTATGTGTAAAATAACTACTGAAACAAAGGAATAAAGTAGGAGAAATATTATGATCTTAGCATGTAATCACATAAAAAAAGCCTTTGGTGATGAAGAAGTCATCAAAGACTGTACTTTTCATATAAATGAGGGCGAACGAATCGCCCTTGTCGGCATCAATGGCGCCGGCAAAACAACCTTACTCCGTATCATCATGAACGAGTTGTCCTGTGACGAAGGAGAAGTTGTCCGCGCCAAAAATGCTACTTTTGGGTATTTACCACAGCAGCAGGGCTATCACTCAGACAAAACCATCTATGAAGAACTATTATCCGTAAAACAGGATATCATATCCATGGATGAAGAGATCCGGGATCTGGAACTCCGCATTTCTTCTGCAGGCGAAGAAGAACTCGAAAAGCTTTTGTCCCGATACCACCGTCTTCAAACATCCTTTGAGGCTCTGGATGGCTATGCCTACAAAAGCAATGTGCTTGGTGTACTCAACGGTCTTGGTTTCGGAAAAGAAAAAATGCATCAGGTGATCAATGAATTATCCGGAGGTCAGAAAACCCGCGTTGCACTTGGCAAACTCCTTTTGTCTGCGCCTGACCTTCTGATTCTCGATGAGCCAACCAACCATTTAGATCTTGATTCGATCAAGTGGCTTGAATCCTATCTTTCCTCTTACAAAGGAAGTGTACTCGTTGTGTCCCATGATCGTTTTTTTCTGGATCGTATCGCCGACAAGATCGTAGAAATGGATCATGGCAAAACAACCGTTTTTCCGGGAAATTACTCCAATTATTCCGAGAAAAAAGCAGCTCTTCGTGAAGTTTTGATCCACCAGTATTACAATCAGCAGCAACAGATCAAACACGAAGAAGCGGTGATTGAAAAACTCAAATCCTTTAACCGTGAAAAATCCATTCGCCGTGCAGAAAGCCGGGAAAAGATGTTAAATAAGATCGACCGGTTAGAAAAACCAACGGGAGAAGACAAAACCATGTCATTTACATTAACCCCGGAAAAGATCAGTGGTAATGATGTCCTTACTGTTCATGATTTTGGAAAATCCTTTGGCGAAAACCACTTATTTTCTCATATTGATTTTGAAATTAAACGCGGCGAAAAAGTTGCGGTCATGGGACAGAATGGTACCGGTAAAACGACACTTTTAAAAATGATCTGTGGTATGGAGAGTATTGACTCCGGAAGTGCTGTGATCGGTGCCAATGTCGAGATTGGTTACTACGATCAGGAACACAATGTTCTTCATGACGATAAAACGATTTTTGAAGAAATTCAGGATGACTTTCCAGAGCTGAATCACACGACGATCCGAAATGTTCTGGCCGCTTTTCTATTTACCGGAGATGATGTTTTCAAACCGGTACATCTTCTCAGTGGTGGAGAAAAAGGCCGTGTTTCTCTTGCCAAATTAATGTTGTCCAAGGCTAACTTTTTACTTTTGGATGAGCCGACCAACCATCTGGATATTACTTCAAAAGAAATTCTGGAAACAGCGATCAATAACTACACCGGTACTGTTCTTTATGTATCTCATGATCGATATTTTATTGAGAAAACTGCTACACGCATTTTAGATCTTACCGGCAGACAGCTTCTTTCCTATGACGGCAATTATTCCTACTATCTGGACAAAAAAGAAACCATGGAGCAGATTCACCACGTTCAGTCTGAAACAGCTTCTGTTCCGGAAAAAGACAAGCCGGCTACCGACAATAAATTGAGCTGGCAGGAGCAAAAAAAGCTGGCTGCTGAACGTAAAAAACTAGAAAATCAGTATCAGAAAATTGAAGAACAGATTGAGCAGCTGGAACAGGCCATCGCTTCCCTTGATGAAGAACTTATGGCACCGGAAAACGCCACCAATTCATTTAAATTAAACGAACTGACGATTCAGCGAAATGAAAAAGAAGCTGCTCTCACCGACGCTATGGATCAATGGGAGCAGCTTGCAGAAAAAATCAGCGCATTCGATTGATGATGCGATTTGCTTTCTGATAAATTTCTTCGGCATCTTCCGGCAAATGGAAGGTGCCATTTTCATATAAGATCTTACCATCGATCATGGTCATCTTCACATTCTCTTTGCTGCCGCTATATACAATATTTTTGAGGATATTATTTTCAGGCTGCATATTCGGCCGATGCATATCGATCATGATCACATCCGCCAGTTTTCCTTCTTCTAATGTGTCACACTGCTGCAGTCCCATCGCAACCGCACCTCCTACGGTAGCCATACGAAGGACATCGATCGCATCCATTGCCGCAGCATCCTTCTTTGTCACTTTCTGCAATGTAGCTGCCAGATACATTTCCCGGAACATATCGAGCGCATTGTTGCTGGCAGGGCCATCCGTTCCCAGTGCAACATTGATCTGATATGACAACATCTTACACAAGTCCGCTACACCACTCGCCAGTTTAACATTCGAGGATGGGTTCGATACGATGGAAACATGCTTGTCCCGGCAGATCTGCATATCCTGATCGTCCATCCAGACGCCATGAAATCCACCGCCGCCATATTCAAACATACCAATGGAATCCAGAAACTGCACCGGGCTGACACCATACCGGCCAATACATTCCTCTACTTCTTTCTTCGTCTCCGCCAGATGAAGGTATACCGGTTCTTTCATATCCTGCGCCAGTTTGCTGAGGCCTTCCATCAATTCTCTTTTTGTTGTATATTCGGCATGAAATCCCAATTTATAAGACACCAGCGGCGACACTTCATTGATCTTGTAGTACTCTTCTTTCGTCTCTTCTACCGTGCCGCCAAAGTCGTTCATACTTCCACAAAGTACGGTACGAAATCCCATCTGTTTGGATGCGATCGCATGACACATGTTATCAAGATACATGTCAAAATTGGCTGTGATCCCACTGGTAAGGTACTCAAGGATTCCCAATTTCGCAAGTTCGATCTGATCCTCTTTGGTCAGTTTTGCCTCCATTGGAAACACCCGGTCAAATAACCATTCCTGTAATGGTAGATCGTCCGCATAGGAACGTAAAAACGTCATCGCAGAATGTGTATGCGCATTTTTAAAGCCCGGCATCAAAAGATTCTGCTCACAGTCAATCTCACGATCCCAGATTGTATCATCATCCTGTTTTTTCTCTCCAATATAAGCAATCTGATTGCCTTTTACATGAAGTTCGCCCTCTTCCGGCGAGCAATCCGGCTTCATAGTAACAATTCTTGCATTATAAAAACGAATATTCATATTCTATATCCTTTCATTCATCTTATTGATCGCAGACTGAACCAGCCGCTCAAACAACGGAGCAACACGGTTTGCGATCTCGCTTACTTCCTTGTGGTTCAGCGGTGTTTTGTTGGCACCGCTCGCCATATTGGTGATGCACGATATACCACAGACTTTCATCCCCATATGACACGCAGCAATCGCTTCAACAGCTGTACTCATTCCGACCGCATCGGCACCCAGATTGCGAAACATTCTCACTTCTGCCGGTGTTTCATAATTGGGTCCTGTCGTCTGAAGATAAATTCCCTTTTGCAATGAAATCTCTTCCTGTTTTGCCGCTTCGCAAATACAGTCCTGCAGCTCCCATTGATAAATCTGATCCATCGAAGGAAAACGTGTGCCAAACGTATCCTCATTGTTTCCGATCAATGGAGAAGGCACAAATGAACTGATCTGATCGGTAATCAGCATAAAATCTCCCGGTGAAAATGTTGTATTGACACCGCCTGCCGCATTTGTAAGAAACAGCACCTTTGCACCTAACCGAGCCATTACCCGTGTCGGCAGAACAACTTCCTCCATCGGATAACCTTCGTAATAATGCACACGCCCCTGCATCACAACGACCTTTGCATTACCAAGATAACCAAAAATAAATCTTCCCTTATGACCTTGAACCGTTGAAACCGGAAATCCCGGGATCTCATGATAGTCAATCATAACAGGATCCTGGATCCGTTCTGCCAAAGCGCCTAATCCACTGCCTAAGATCAGTGCAATATCCGGCTCAAAGTCTGTGACTTCCCGGATCTTCGCAACACATTGATCTACTCGCTCTTTATCCATCCTGTTTTCCTCCTTATATAAGATGTATCCCCCTCGCTTCCGCTCAGCGGCAAGTCGTCGAAAACCATCTTTTCTTATAAAAAGTCAGCAAAAACATAATTACTGACATCAATCCCACGTTCTGTCAGATAAACAGAATCATTTTTTCTTTCTAATAATCCATTTTTGATATGTTTATGGATCACTTCTCCATAGATCTCTTCCAAAGAATTTCCAAACCGATCCTGAAAGGCGGCAATCGAAATTCCTTTCATACAACGCAGCCCCAAAAACATAAACTCTGCCATCTTGTCTTCTGTCGATAAAATTTCCTCTTCTCCATGCGCCGGTCCACCATTCTGGATCCTGGAAAAATACGCTTTTGGATCCCGCTCATTCGAGAACCGTTTCCCCTGCCACAGTGAAGAAGCCCCCAGACCAAAACCAAGATAATCTTCGCCACGCCAGTATTTTAAATTGTGCCTGCAGGAATAGCCCTGCTTTGCATAATTCGAGATCTCATAACGCTGATACCCATACTCAGCTAATTTTTCTTTGGTAAGCTCATACATAAGCCGGTCCGTATCTTCATCCACTGGTGGTTGATCCTGATACAGCTTGTAAAATGGAGTTCCTTCTTCTATGATCAGACTATAGGAGGATATGTGTTCCGGAGACAGCCCCAGGATTTCATCCAGTGTATGTCCATAGGATGACAATGTCTGCCCGGGAATTGCCGACATAAGATCCAGATTGATATTCTCAAAGCCACATCTTCTTGCGAGATCGTAAGACTCTTTTGCTTCCGAAAATGTATGGATCCTTCCAAGATTCTGCAATTCCTGATCCACAGCGGATTGAATCCCAAAACTTAACCGGTTGACGCCATACTGTTTCATAAGCAATAGCCGTTCTTCATCGACTGTTCCCGGATTGCACTCCACCGTAAATTCTGCAACCGGTCGATCGCTTAACATATCGCAAATCCCCCGAAGCATGCGTTCCATATTGGTTAATGATAAAACAGAAGGAGTTCCACCACCTATGAAAATCGTGTCTACTACATGAGCAGACACGACTTCTTTCCACTGTTGCATTTCCAGAACGAGATGCCGGATGTATTCCGGCTCCCATTCCCTTGTCGAAAATGACAAAAAATCACAATACTTACATTTTTTCACACAAAAAGGAATGTGAATATAAATGCCTATTCCCATAGAATCATTCCTACTCTTCTTCATCCAGTTTCAGGACACTCATAAACGCCTTTTGTGGGATCTCCACATTTCCGATCTGTCTCATGCGCTTCTTTCCTTCTTTTTGCTTTTCAAGAAGCTTTCGTTTGCGGGAAATATCACCACCATAACATTTGGCAAGTACATCCTTTCGCACTGCCTTAACCGTTTCACGGGCAATGACCTTATTGCCGATCGCTGCCTGGATCGGAATCTCAAACAAATGTCTTGGAATCTCATTTTTCAGTTTCTGGCACATCTTTCTTCCCCGCTCATAAGCAGAACTCTCATGCACAATAAAAGAAAGCGCATCGACCTCTTCTTTATTGATCAGGATATTAAGCTTAACAAGGCTTGCTGTCTCATAACCCTTCATCTCATAATCAAAGGAAGCATATCCTCGCGATCTTGATTTTAAGGAATCAAAGAAATCATATATGATCTCGTTAAGCGGAAGTGTATAACGCAATAATGCTCTTGTCTGCTCCATATACTGCATGTCAATGAATACACCGCGGCGTTCCTGACACAATTTCATGATCGGACCTACAAACTCTGTCGTAACCATGATCTCCGCTTCTACGATCGGTTCTTCCATATGTTCAATCTCCGACGGATCCGGCAGATTGGATGGATTGGTCACTTCCACCATCGTTCCATTTGTTTTGTATACATGGTATACAACTCCCGGTGCTGTTGTAACAAGATCCAGTCCATACTCTCTCTCCAGGCGTTCCTGGATCACTTCCAAATGAAGCAGTCCAAGAAATCCACAACGGAAACCAAAACCAAGCGCGATCGAAGTCTCCGCTTCAAACTGCAAAGAAGCATCATTGAGCTGTAACTTCTCCAGTGCTTCCCGAAGATCCTGATACTTGGACCCATCGGCTGGATACAATCCACAGTAAACCATCGGCTGCACCTGTTTGTATCCAGGCAATGCCTCATCACACAGATTGTCCGCATCCGTCACGGTATCGCCAACCCGTGTACCTTCTACGTTCTTTAAGCTGGCTGTGATATATCCAACCATACCCGCTGATAATTCGTCACAGGGAATAAACTGTCCGGCACCAAAAGTACCTACTTCAACTACTTCTTCTTCCAGTCCGGTAGCCATCATGTGTATCTTGGTTCCTTTTTTTACCGTTCCATCAAAAATACGGCAAAAAATAATAACGCCCTTATAAGCATCATATAATGAGTCAAAGATCAGCGCTTTCAGCGGCGCTGTCTCATCTCCCTGTGGAGCAGGGATCTTGTGAACGATCTGCTCTAATACATCTTCAATATTGGTTCCCAGTTTTGCCGAGATCAACGGCGCATCCTGTGCTTCAATCCCAATAACATCTTCAATCTCATTGATCACACGTTCTGGTTCTGCGCTTGGCAGATCGATCTTATTGATGACCGGCATGATCTCCAGATCATGGTCGATCGCCATATAGCAGTTTGCAAGTGTCTGCGCTTCAATTCCCTGTGCTGCATCTACGATCAAGATCGCCCCTTCACAGGCTGCAAGACTTCTCGATACCTCATAATTGAAGTCCACATGTCCCGGTGTGTCGATCAGATTGAATAAGTATTCCTCTCCCGCCTTATCTTTATATACAATACGGACCGCCTGTGATTTGATGGTGATCCCGCGTTCTCTTTCCAATTCCATATTGTCCAGTACCTGCGCCTGCATCTCACGGGAAGTAAGGAGTCCTGTCTTCTCAATAATACGATCCGCTAACGTGGATTTGCCGTGATCAATATGTGCAATGATACAAAAATTTCGAATATGACTTTTTTTAATGACTGACATATCATGTAATATCCTTTCAAAAATCTGATTTATGCCTAAATCTCTTATTATCTTAGCATAATTTGTTGTGATATGCCACAAAAAAAATTCTACATCTTGTATTTTAAAATCGAATATTGTAAAATTAAATCTGTATAAGGGTACATGTAATTTTTACACAAATGGAGGATTCTTATGAAGAGACAGATTACAACTCTTCTGTGTACCGGACTGGTAGTCGGATTGACAGCCCCTTCTGCCACAACCGTCTCAGAAGCAGCCAAAACAAAATTAAACCGCACATCACTTTCCATGGTTGCCGGAAGCACTTATAAATTGAACGTCAAAGGGACGAAAAAGAAAATCAAATGGCGCTCTTCCAAAAAATCAGTTGCCACGGTTTCAACCAAAGGAAAAGTAACCGCCAAAAAGGCAGGCTCTGCAACGATCACAGCAACGGTATCCGGAAAAAAATATCGATGCAAGATCACCGTCAAAGCCGCTGTCGGCAAGCTGGGATCGAAAACGAATCCGATCTCCGCATATAAAAAGAACACGATCACATATTACGAAGAAGGGAAAAAGCAAGGAAAATTCACGATTGAATTGATCAATTTCCTATCCGGAAATGAAGCTGCTGAACTTGCTAAAAACAATTCTTCCAATCCGACTCCGGAAGCCAATCAGGAATATATCTATTTTAAATTCAGAATCCGATATATTTCCGGAAACCAGACGATCAATGCAAGAAATTTGTTTAACTATTATTACAACATTTACGGTGAAGATGCCACTACTCAGGTAAAGAACCTCGATTGGGGATTCTTCTTTGAAAATGTAGATGATCTTGGTACTACCGTATTATCACCAGGAAACGAAATTATTTGTGCAAAAGCCATTTTAGTTTCAAAAGGATATGGATCTTACATTTATAAGATACAGACCGGCAAAAAAAGTTTTACCTGGTTTACAACAGATTGAAATAAAAAACGTGCCTGAGCAATCGCTCAGACACGTTTTTTATTTCTGGATCAATTTTCTATCAACATCGATTCCAATCAGTCTTCTGTACTTTTCAATCTGGAAGATACATTATATGTACCACTTCCTGTTACATTGAATGTTCCATATACTTCATATTTTCCTAAAGAAGACTCCGGCCACAAATCCCCATCATCATATGTATTTACTTTGCTATATGCATAAATGACACTATTTTTATCATCAAAAATTGTATAGTTTCCAGTAGCAAGGTAAGCAGTACACTGAAGATTTGAGTCTATAAAGAAGTTGAAACTCTGTCCATTTGCATCATAAGCAGTGATATCATAGCTGCTATCATATGCTACCGCACCATTGATTCCCGGATTCAAAGTAACACGATACAATGGAAGTGTAATATTCTTTACAACTGTTCCTGATGTGAAGTTATTATCTACGCTGTATGCACAAGAATTACTTGATGTTCTCGCATAGGTGTAATAATTGCCAGGAACCACATATGCGGTGTAAGTACCATCCTTCTTCGTTGATGCATACATGGAATCGTAAGAACCATTCTCATCATGCTTTGTATTACCATAAATGGATATACCATCTGCAAGATTTCCTGCCTTATCTTTTACAACACCGGTAACTTTTACTCCTGATACCAGATTCAAAGTAAACGGAAGTTCGATCGAATTGTTATTCGAATCCTTTACAATAAGACGAAGGCTGTAGCTTCCTGTTGGCGTTGCTACGCGGCGTCCAGTGGAATCCGTTGCCATACGAACATCACCGTCTTCATCAACCGTACCAACATTTGCCGGAAGTCCTAACAACTCATAGGTATAGGATCCGGAACCACCGGTTACTTCCAAGTCTCTTGCCAGACTCTTAACGGAATCATAATCAAAATTATAACCATGCGAATCTTCTTTGGTTGCTGCATTGGCAGGCACATAGGCAACTTTTGTATTGTCGATCGCGTAACCAACCATATGTGTTTCATCACCAACATAGAATAAAATCTTACGAGTGAATGTAGTACCTTTTTCGTCGGTACCGGTAATGGTCATGGCAGAACCATTACATACGGATGTAAACTTACCTTTCAAGCGGACATAACTCTTGTCTTTTGCAATAAAAGCAGTAACGCCTGCAGGCACACCTTCAACTTTTGTGATCGATGTGATTCCTACACAGTTCGTATTGTTGATCGAATACGTCGTGCTGATCGTATCACCAACGTCATAAGTAGTATTTCTTTCGACTGTCGTATTGCCAGCATCGCCATATTCAGGAACATAGGATACAAAGAATTCCTGTGTTTTATTGATCACCAAAGAAGAAATCGTAAGATTCAAGTAAGCTCCCTGATAGATCTCAGATTCCTCTGAAAGGCGAACTAAATATGTTTTATTATCATTCGTCTCTACATCCGCTACTTCAATCGGAGTATAATTTTTTCCATCTGGAAGAGCCTTATACTTCAATACAAAATCGGTTGCATTCAAAGCCTTTGCACTGGTAAGTGTAACCTGGACAAGTCTTCTGGCTTTTACTTCTACCGATGCAATACCGGCACCAACTGTAACCTTGCAGGTAGCTTTTTTCTTGCTTCCATCTAAAGCAGTAGCTGTGATCGTAGCTGTACCTTCTCCAACACCGGTAACAACACCTTTGGATGTAACTTTTGCTACTTTGGCATTCGAAGTCTTCCACTTCAACTTTGTATAAGTATTCTTAGTAGGAGTAACGGTAGCCTTCAATGTGGTTTTTCCGTTTACTGCGAGCGTTGCCTTAGAAGAGCTCAGTTTAACTTTCTTTACTGCAGCCTTTTTGACAACAATTTTGATCGTAGCTTTTTTCTTCTTGTTTTTCTTGGAAATAACCTGAATCTTGGTTTTTCCAGCTTTTACACCCTTTACTACGCCTTTTGATGTAACCGTAGCAATCTTCTTATTCGAAGATTTGTATGTAACTTTTTTGTTGGCTGATTTCTTTGGTTTTACCGAAACTGTTGTAGAAAGGGAAATCTTCTTTCCTTTTGCTACATAGGCAGTTTTCTTAGAACCAGCCGGTGATTTAACAGTGACTTTGGATACTTTGACTTTTGCCTGTGCACTCTGTGGCTGAATCGCTACAGCTCCTCCGCATGCTACAGCAAGTGTCATAGCACCAATGAACAATTTTGTCGTTATTTTTTTCATTACGACACATCCTTCCCTAATTTTTTCTTGAGATTATTCTCACGCACCAGTATACTCTATTATTTACTTTTTGTAAATAAAAAATAAATTTTTGAATTTCAAAAGGTATAAAAAAAAGAGGACCAACGTCCTCTAAAAAAGATAGCCCGTAGGGGAATCGAACCCCTGATTCTGCCGTGAGAGGGCAGCGTCTTAGCCGCTTGACCAACGGGCCTCACAACAATTGATATCTTACTACATTTTTCGATATAATGCAAGTACTTTTTTGAATCTTTTTAAATATTTTTTGAGTCCTTGACTTCCTGCCGCAAATTGTCTAGAATCAACATGAAAAATCAAGATTACGGAGGCGTCAGAATGGATTCACAAAATAAAACACTACGCGTTTATCAACGTAATGTACTCATCAGTTTTCTATGTGTTGCTGTCTGTATCGGTATTGATATCCGAAATTTCATTCAAAACGGAAGCATCACATTTACCTGGCAGTTGGCAGTATCGATCATTGTTTATATCTTACTCGTTCTTATGGGCATCCGCTCGATCAAAAAAATCCGCGAAATAAAAAGAAAACAGGATTAATTTCAAAAAAAGAAGTTTCTTGTCACAAAACAAAGAAACTTCTTTTTTACTGTACGGAATAAAGCCCAGCATCATTGAAATTCTTTTATTTATTACATAAAATCCAACAAAGACATCTGATCGCTCAATGGCAGATTGCCAAGCAATCCCATCTCTCGCATTTTATCCACGATCGTTCCGCTCACTTTTGTTCGGTTTTTAAAATTCTCACACGAAGTAAACGGACCATCTTTAGCAGCTTCTACCACTCCTTCTGCCGCCTTATCTCCCATTCCTTCTATACTATTCAGAGACGGCATCAACTTACCATCTACGATCTGAAAGTGTTTTGCCTTTGCTTTAAAAATATCAATTGGTGCAAACTCATATCCTCTCGCATACATTTCCTGCACAATTTTCATATCTCCATAGGCAGCCGCATCTTTATTGCTCAATTCGTGCATTCTCTTCTTGTAATCTTTCATGGTTGCTTCCAGTTTTTCTCTTCCCTGACACATGAGTTCATAATCAAAAGCCTTCGCACGAATACTGAAAAATGCCGCATAATATGCCAGCGGGTAATACACTTTAAAATAAGCAATACGAAACGCCATCATAACATATGCTACCGCATGGGCTTTCGGGAACATGTACTTGATCCGTTTACAGGATTCGATATACCATGGTTCTACGCCGGCCTCGATCATCGCTTTTTCCATATCCGGAGTCAGACCTTTTCCTTTACGAACACTTTCCATGATCTTAAATGCCAACCCATTTTCTACTCCGGTATGGATCAGATAAGTCATAATATCATCTCGCGTACAAATGGCCGTCGACAATGTACAATCTCCCTTAGCTATAAAATACTGTGCATTATTCAGCCATACATCGGTACCATGTGAAAGTCCGGAAATACGAACCAGATCCGAAAAGTTTTTCGGTTTGGTATCACGTAACATCTGCATAACAAAATCGGTTCCAAACTCTGGAATTCCCAGGCTGCCAAGGTCTGTTCCCATCAGATCTTCCGGTTCAACTCCCAGTGACTTAGTGCTGGCAAATAATTCCAGAACTCCCGGATCATCCAAACCAATATTCAATGCGTCGATCCCTGTAATATCTTCCAGCATACGGATCATCGTAGGATCATCGTGTCCCAGAATGTCGAGTTTCAAAAGGTTGTGGTCAATTTTATGATAATCAAAATGTGTTGTGATCGTAGCGGTCTCCATATCGTTTGCCGGGTGCTGTACCGGAGTAAACGTATAAATACTCCATCCCATAGGCAGAACAACGATACCGCCAGGATGCTGACCCGTTGTCCGGCGCACGCCAACACACCCTTCTAAAAGACGTTCAATCTCTTCATTTCTTTTATGCTGCTCTTTTTCTTCGAAATATTTGCGGACATATCCATATGCTGTTTTGTCGGCAAGCGTACCAACGGTACCGGCACGGAAAGTCTGACCCGCACCAAAAATAACTTCGGTATAGTTATGCGCCTTACTCTGATATTCACCCGAAAAGTTCAAGTCAATATCCGGCTCTTTGTCTCCATAAAAACCAAGGAATGTTTCAAATGGAATATCGTGTCCATCGCGCACAAGTGGTGCCCCACAATTGGGACAATTTTTTGGAGGCATGTCAAAACCGGAACTTCCGGCAAATGCACGGACTTCATCCGATTCAAAATCAACGTAATGACACTCTTTGCAGTAATAATGAGCTGGCAGCGGATTTACTTCTGTAATTCCCGACATGGTTGCCACAAAAGAGGAACCTACCGATCCACGGGATCCAACCAGATATCCATCCTCATTGGACTTCCATACCAGTTTCTGCGCGATAATATACATAACCGCGAATCCATTTTTTATGATCGAATTTAACTCATGTTCCAGCCGGTCATATACCTGACTTGGCAGATCTTCTCCATACATATTATGTGCTGTACGATAGCAGATCTCTCGCAACTGCTGATCAGAATTTTCAATGACAGGAGGACATTTGTCCGGATACACCGGCGAGATCACCTCGATCATATCTGCGATCATATTCGTGTTCTTGACAACAACTTCATATGCCTTTTCCTCACCCAGATAAGAAAACTCGTCCAGCATTTCTTCTGTGGTCCGCAGATAAAGCGGCGGCTGTTTTTCATCTTTCATTCCCTGTCCCGCCTGCAGGATCGCACGGTAAATCGCATCATCCGGATCCAGAAAATGTACATCGCATGTAGCGCAAACCGGTTTATTGTATTTCTCGCCCAGACGCACGATCTCGCGATTGATCTCTTTGATATCATCCCATGTGTTGATATTTTCGTACATTGGCTTACTCGATTCGAGCATAAATTCATTGTTTCCGATTGGCTGAATTTCAAGATAATCATAAAAATCAACTAATTCCTCAATCCGGTCCGAATCCTCATCATTGATGATCGCACGGCACAATTCGCCTGCTTCGCAGGCAGATCCCACGATCAATCCTTCACGCCACTCCATCAGCTTACTTTTCGGAATTCGCGGCCGGCGGAAAAAGTAATTCAGATGAGCCATAGACACCAGCCGATACAGATTCACACGTCCCACTTCATTCTGCGCAAGAATGATTGCATGATAATACGGTTTTTTGCGGATAATCTCCGGGGCAGAATGTGTTCTTTCATATAAAGCATCCAAGTCCATGATGCCCTGCTTTTCCAACATCACGATCATCTTTTCAAAAATATCTGCCGTAGCTTTTGCATCATCCACGGCACGGTGATGGTGCAGCAATGAGATTTTCATAACCTTGGCCACATTATCCAGAGTATATTTTGCAAGATGTGGATATAATACACGGGCAATTCCTACCGTGTCCACAACCGTGAAATCCGTGTTCAGTCCCAATGCCTGTCCTTTTTTACAGATAAAACTATAATCAAATCCCGCATTGTGGGCAACCAGAATACTTCCTTCGCAAAATTCCAAAAACCGCGGAAGAATATTTTCGATTGTTTCCGCGTCTTTTACCATGTCATCGGTAATGCTGGTTACTTCCGTAATTCTCTGTGGAATCGGGATCATCGGATTAACAAATTCACTGAACCGATCACTTATTTTGCCATCCACGATCTTAACCGCACCGATTTCAATAATGCGATTTCTCGTAGGGGAAAATCCGGTTGTCTCCAGATCGAACACAACAAAGGAATCTCTCAGACTCTGCCCTTTTGAATGCAAAACTGTATCATCCAGATCGTCCACTAAATAGGCCTCACAGCCATAGATAACTTTAAAATCATCTTTTTCGATCGCATGGTCAGCATCCGGGAACGACTGTACAACACCGTGATCCGTGATCGCAATAGCAGGATGTCCCCACTGCTGAGCCCGCTTAACCATTTGTTTGGTGTCCGTCATTGCATCCATATCACTCATCTGTGTATGTGCATGCAGCTCTACTCGTTTCACAGGCGCATTGTCCATTCTTCCTGTTTTGAAATTTTTAATTTCCTTCATGCCCATGATATTTCCAATCCGTATTTCTTTATCATAGTCATCATAGGACGCAACTCCCTTTACACGAATGAAATTGCCTTTTTTTACAAATTCAAAAAAAGAATACTCTTCTACCTCTTCTTTTTTCAGAAAGACTTTAACAATGATCGTATCAGTAAAATCCGTAAGGGCAAAGGTAACAATCAATTTATTTCCTTTGATCTCCCGCTGTTCAACCGAACGAATCATTCCATCGATCACAACTTCGCCAATCTCATCCACGATCTCTTTGATCGGAATGACTTCACCCTCTACATTTCTCTTAAAAAATACTTCCGGATCATTCGCAGGCTTGCGATAATTACTCCTTTTCGGAACAAACGGTTTTGCCGGGGCTGCTTCTGCTTTTTCAGTTTCCTCTGTTTTTTTCGGCACGACCATCGTGTATACTTCCGGCTCCATTTTTTTGCGCTCCGGTTTTTCTTCATAGACAAATTTCATGGTAATGTCTTTATCAAAGCGACGTTTGATACGGCCGGCAAAAAAATCCCGTATCAGTGAACTTCTCTCATGACACAAAAAATCATCATCACAATGCAAAACCAACTGGTTTTCCACTACCTCTGCCTGTTTTTTGCAAAATTTCATATAATCGATCGCATTATTTTCCCGCAGCTCCTGACACAGATTGTCCCAATATTGGTTCACGATCTCCTGTACGGAGTAGCCAGACGCAAAAGGAAATGAAACCTCAAGGATCGGTCTCATTCCCAATTTTCGAAATACCTGCTTATACAGTTTTTTCTCCATGTTCTTTATGGTCCGATAAGCAATAAGCTGGTCACATCTAAGATAGATGAAAACCAGCATTTTAGCTTTTGAGGCAGCAACTTTTTCAACC
>CAKREC010000044.1 GCA_934316925.1 uncultured Eubacterium sp. | reverse complement strand
AGATCACAACATATGTGCCACCGGCAGATTTAAATGAAGTCTTTACAACATATTCAAAGGATTTTCAGGAGTGGTGGAGAACTTCAAGACCAAATATAAATGAGTGGTGATCATTGAGAAGTAATGCGAATATGCAAATAGGATGATAACCAATAGTAGGACAAAGGTCAGACCCCCAAAATCAAAATTCATAGTATTGTCCCCGCATTTATGGTATATTATAAAATAAGAATTGTGTGCAACGTAAGATTACGGAGGTTTGTAAATGAAAGCGGATGATGTTATATGCGAAGTTGCAAAGCTGTGTAGAAAATATAATGCATCAGAAGTGGTCTTATATGGATCGCGGGCAAAGGGAACGGCAAGAGAGCGCAGCGATATTGATATCGCGGTGTCAGGAGTTGACCGGTTTGATGAACTTGTTGAAAAAGTAGAGGATTTACCAACGCTTTATCAAGTTGATCTGCTAAATAAAGATACTTGTAAAAATGCACTGTTATTGGAGAATATTGCGGAATATGGACGAGAAATTTAGAAGACGGTTTGCCACACGATCATCCAAAAATATATTGACCTATTTTATGAATTTGAGAATGTGGTGAAAAGGCTGCTTCAATGATGGCGTCTTGCATTTAGCGGATGTGCAGTGGGCGGAGCATCGATACTGTTGCAGAAAAATCGTTACGGAAAAATAATCGGAAACATGCAGATGGTTTACGCCCGAAAAAATTTTGCAGGATATTTACAATCCTGCTACGAAACAGGAGGACTTATCAATATGAACCGCGAACGACTTGGAAGCCGAATGGGCTTTATCATGCTTTCTGCCGGATGCGCGATCGGATGTGGAAATGTATGGAAATTCCCGTGGATGTGCGGGCAGAACGGTGGAGGCAGTTTTATGCTGATATACATACTGTGCCTCATCGTATTGGGAATCCCGGCGTTAGTCATGGAATTTTCAGTAGGAAGAGCGGCGCAGACAAGCCCGCTTTACATGTATCGGAAACTGGAGAAGCCAGGGCAGAAATGGGGAGGATTTGGCTGGTTTTGTCTGATCGGAAATATTTCGCTCATGGCATTTTATACAGTTGTGTGTGGCTGGATCATTTATTATTTTGGCAAATTCCTTTTGGGACAGAGCGCCACACTGGGATTTCAGGCGATGATCACAACACCTGGGATCAACGTCGTATTTTTGCTTGTTACACTGGTGATCGCCTTTTCTATATTGTGCTTCAATCTACAGGGAGGACTGGAGCGGATCACAAAATACATGATGTCGGCACTGTTGGTTTTGATGTTTGTGCTTGCTGTACATAGTTTACTTTTGAGTGGCGCGGGAGAGGGAATGTCCTTTTACTTGAAACCGGATTTTTCCAAGATCAATGGAAGTGTCGTCGTGGGGGCGATGAATCAGGCGTTTTTCACTCTGTCTACTGGAATGGGAGGCATGGCGATCTTTGGAAGCTATATCGGAAAAGAACGGTCGTTGTTAGGAGAAGCAGTAAATGTGATCGTGTTGGATACGGCGGTTGCCATTTTGGCAGGCATCATTATTTTTCCGGCGTGCTTTACCTATGATCTGGAAGTTACGGCAGGACCAAGTCTGCTGTTTGATACGATGTCAGCGGTATTTTGTAACATGCCGGGTGGACGTGCCTGGGGAACGCTGTTTTTCCTGTTTATGATCTTTGCAGCGATGTCAACGGTACTGGGCGTATGTGAAAATATATTAGCCATGGTGCGGGAACTGACCGGGTGGTCCAGACCGAAGGGCAGTCTGATCTGTGGAATTGGAATTTTTATTCTGGCGCTTACAACCGCATTGGGATATAGCGTGATCCATTTCCAGCCATTTGCCGACGGGACAACCTGGTTGGACTTCTGGGATTTTGTAGTTTCAACAAATGTTTTGCCGTTGGGTTCTTTGATTTTGGCATTATTCTGCTGCAATCCGTTTGGATGGGGCTGGGATCAGCTCATAAGCGAAGCCAACACGGGAACCGGACTGCGGGTGAAAGCATGGATGAAACCAATCTTTCGTTTTGTAGTTCCGCTCGGAATTATATTTATCTACTTATACGGTGTTATTACTTTTTCTTGGAAATAAGTGGAAATAGGAAGCAAAATAGGTTATAATAAGCGCATCGCTTTATTATTTCATGAGAGATGGGAGGAATTATGATGAGAAGGGTTTACATTTACAATGCAAAGGATGCGATTGAGGCACAGAGGCTGAGCGATATACTGAAAGCCGCCGATATCCCGACGATCCTTGTGGATACGGCAGCAGGTGGTACCGTGAAATTGATACAAGGATTTTCTGTATACGGTACCGAGATTTATGTGAGAGAAGATGACGCTGACCGTGCCGTACAGATCCTGCGGGATGAACTCGGGGAAGAGTTCCAGGAAGACGAGGCAGAGCAGGAAACTGTTAAACAGCCATGGTACCGCAATCCAAGAGTCATTGCGAGAATTATACTTGTGGCCGCACTGATCGGTTTGCTGGCAGGATTCATTATGCAGATAAAGTAAAGTTAAGAAAAGGGACTCAATTGGGTCCCTTTTGCATGTTTATATTTTGTTTCAATGTTCTTGCAGCCATCGTTCTGCCAGATGGGCATAGCAGGCGGCACCGATCGGACAGACATCTTCGTTGAACCTTGCTTTGGGGTGATGCACCGGATAGTTGCCGCGCTCATCGGTGTAGCCGGCAGACAAATACATATAAGTGCTTGGTATTTTTTCGGAAATAGATGCAAAATCTTCGGAAGCGGTAGCGGAAACATCGGGATATTCCTGCAGATCCGGGATGGAGAGCTCGTGCATATAACGAACCATCTCGTTTGTCAGATCTTTGTTGCAGATCAGAGCAGGAACATCGGACAATACATGAACCTCGACAGAACCGCGGTAGGTTTCTGCCGTCTTTTCACATATTTCCCGGATGCGTTTTACCAGATAAGCTCTGGCGTCCGGGCTGTCTGTCCGCAAGGTGCCCTGCAGAGTGGCAGTGTCCGGAATGATGTTGGCGGTGCTTCCGGCGAGGAATTGTCCGATCGTCAGGACACTGCCATCCTTCGGATTGTTTTCGCGGGCGATCAATTCCTGCAGAGCAAGATAGATATGGACGCCGATATTGATCGGGTCTACCCCCTGGTGAGGACAGGCACCGTGAGAACCCTGCCCGGTGACCACGATCTCAAATCCATCCACGGAATTCATCATCGTTGAATTGGCATTATACATAAAAATGCCGGGCAAAAAATTACCGATGGCAACGTGAAAAGCAAGCGCTGCGTCCGGTGTGGGATTGGCCAGAATATCGTGGGACAGCATATCTCTGGCACCTTCGAATGTTTCTTCGGCCGGCTGGAACATCAGCTTGACTGTTCCTTTGAGCGCGGCTTCATTTTCCTTTAACATCTTTGCGGCGGTAAGAAGCATCGCCGTGTGAAAATCGTGACCGCAGGCGTGCATACTTCCCGTCTGGCAGGCAAAAGGCTCGCCGCTTTGCTCCTGCATCGGAAGTGCATCCATGTCTGCCCGGAGCAGGATGACCGGCGTTTCATTACCGATCGTAGCGGTAATGCCGTGACCACAGCGTTTACCGATGATGCCGCATGCAGATAACTGCTCCAGCACATACTCGGTTGTACCGGGAAGCATAAGTCCGGTTTCTGCATTTTCGTGCAGATGCCGCCGAATTGCGATCGTCTCCTCTTTTAATTCGTTTGCTCTATTATAATAATTCATATGACAACCTCCATATAAAGAATATAAGACATGATTCTGACTCTATTTTATCATATTGTACATAATATAGCTAATTTATCCGTCCATGAAATTCAAAACATACTTGACTTGAAAATCTGAGATGTTACACTATAATTAGTGTATTGTATTTATGAAGCAAAGCGAATGATAATGACCAGGAGGACACCAAGATGGGAAAGATGTGTGAGTTTACTTTTGATAACAATATTTCAGAAAAGATCCGTTACGTTGGAGTGGGGGATAAAGAGATCGATCTGTTTGAGAGCCAGTATGCGGTGCCTCATGGCGTTACATACAATTCGTACGTGATATTAGATGAAAAGACGGCATTGATGGACACGGTAGATCTGCGTGCCGTGGATACCTGGATGCAGAATGTCAAAGAAGTACTGGGACAGCGAAAGCTGGATTATCTGGTGATCCAGCATTTGGAACCGGATCATTCCGGAAGCATTGGGAAAATCATAGAAGAATACCCGGATGTAAAATTGGTGGGAAGTGCCAAGATGTTTCAGATGCTGCCACAGTTTTTTGATATTCCGGAGTCCGTAGAGAAGATCACAGTTGCCGAGAAAGGCACACTGGAACTCGGAAGTCATACACTTACATTTGTTATGGCTCCGATGGTACACTGGCCGGAAGTTATGGTTTCCTATGAGTCTGCCGAGAAGGTGCTGTTCTCAGCAGACGGATTTGGAACATTTGGTACATTGGATGAGCAGGAAGAAGACTGGGCATGTGAGGCAAGACGGTATTATTTCAATATCGTTGGCAAATACGGTGCAGCCGTGCAGACATTGCTGAAAAAGGCAGCAGCACTTTCGATTGAGACGATCGCGCCGCTGCATGGACCGGTTCTTAAGGAAAATCTTTCTTATTACATTGGATTGTATGATACATGGAGCAGCTATCAGCCGGAGAGCAAGGGGGTATTTATTCCCTACGCTTCGATCCATGGAAATACCGCACAGGCAGCAGAGCGTTTTGCCGAGATCCTGTGTGAAAAGGGCGAGGAAAAAGTAGTTCTCTGTGACCTGTCCCGTGATGACATGGCAGAGGCGGTAGAAGATGCCTTTCGTTATGACCGTATGGTGCTTGCTGCAGCCAGTTATGATGCCGGTGTATTTTTGTGTATGCAGGATTTTCTCAACCACTTGCAGAGCAAGGCATATCAGAACCGTACAGTAGGATTGATCGAAAATGGATCCTGGGCGCCATCTGCCGGCAGAACGATGAAAGCAACTTTGGAGACGATGAAAGAAGTACATATATTAGAACCGATGGTTACGATCCGTTCTACGATGAAACAGACAGATCTTTCCGCGATGGAAGAATTGGCAGAAGCAGTGAGAAATGCCGCCAAATAACCAACTGGGAGTATAGGGTATGAAAAAAGTCATTAAAATATACTGCATATTTATTCTCGCATTGATCATTATGATGGGTGTATTCCAGCATATGGAACAGAATGTGTATCACCGTGCGGCGAAGGAAAGTGCAAAAAAATATACGATTACATATGAACAAAAATCTCCGGGCGTTTTTGAAAGCGAGTATCAGATTCCGGACGACGCAGAAGGTCTTTATCTTGCTTTTCGCACGCATCACTTTGAGAGCCAGGTATTGATCGGGGATGATGTTGTTTACGGAGTCAAGCTGGATGAGGATAGTTGGAACCGCTCGACTGGATACCGTATGAACTTTGTTCAGCTGAAAAAATCAGACAGTGGAAAAAAAGTAAAGATCGTACTGGACACAGATTATAAAAATCTGAAGCCGTCTACCACTTTGTATGTAGGAAATGAGGTCGGCATTTACAAGAAAATCGTAAAAGAAAACTGGTTCCGTTTCTTTTTGTCGGTGCTGGTCTTTTTGATGGGAGTGATGCTGTTTTTATACAGTATTATTTTCCTCAAACTAAAGAATGCAGATGTTTCCATGGTACACTTTTCCGTGTTTTCCATAACACTGGCACTCTGGGCGATGATCGAATCGCCGATTACGGATTTTCTGCCAAATTGGAGTATTGCGTGCATGGTTATGGATCACTACATGCTGATGATCATGCCGATGGCATTTATTCTGTTTATCAAGTCGATATATAGCAAGAGTACGCAGAAAATCTGGTCGTATTGTTTTGATCTGTTTGGGTTTATCATGGTATTGAGAACGGTGTTGCAGTTTTGGATCCATACGGATTTCAAACAGACATTGTGGATCACGCAGTTGGGAATTCTGCTGTTTGTTCTGACCGGAATTGTTCTGACGATCTGGGAGGTCGTGCATTGCCGACTGAATAAACGACTGAAACTGAATCTTGCATGCGTAGTTATTATTCTGCTGGCTACGGCGATCGAGCTGGGATTCTTTTATTTTAGAGAAGAGCGTCCAGCGATCGGTATGCTTGGATTCTTGATCTATGTTGCCGTGATCACCTATGAGATGGTGAAGGGTTCCCGCAAACGCATGGAATCCGCCAACAAAGCGGATGACTACAGAAAGCTGGCATATGTCGATGAGTTGACCGGTGTTTACAGCCGAAGAGCATTCCACAAGCATATGACGGAATACGATGCCGTGATCCGTGAGAGCTATGGCAAGCGGGAAAATACGTATGTCGTGTTTATGTTCGATCTGAACGATCTTAAAAAATGCAATGACAACTTTGGACACGAGTATGGTGACCGGTATCTGGTACAGGTTGCAGATGCTCTGAGCGATATATTTGGTGCAGAAGGAAGCTGTTACCGGATCGGTGGCGACGAGTTCAGCGCGTTGATGCCGTATCATAGTATGCAGCGGATCCAGCATATGATCGAGAGCCTGAATGAACAGATGGAAAAATTCAATCAGGAAGGATTTGTCGTTCATGTGAGTGTCGCCAGTGGTTATGCGGTGTATGACAAGGATCTGGATGACAGTCTGGAACAGACGATGTCCAGAGCGGACGAGATGATGTATAAGAACAAATACGAAATGAAAAATAAAGAAGCGCTTGCTCCACATAACTAGGGAGCAGGCGCTTTCCTTCTTATAAATGAAAATGCAATTACAGCTGTTTGCCGGTAAGCAGTTCATATGCTTGCAGATATTTGTTGATCGTCTTTTCCACAATATCATCCGGAAGAGTCCAGTTGTTGTCCGGATTGGCTTTCAACCAGTCTCTTGCAAACTGCTTGTCAAAGGATGGCTGGCCATGACCCGGTTCATAACCATCTGCCGGCCAGAAGCGGGAGCTGTCAGGAGTAAGCATCTCATCGCCAAGAACGATATTGCCGTTCTCGTCAAGACCAAACTCAAATTTGGTGTCGGCAATAATGATGCCGCGGCTTAATGCGTAGTCTGCACATTTTTTGTAAAGAGCAATTGTATAATCTCTCAATTTAGCTGCCAGTTCTTCGCCTTTGCCAGGGAAATATTTTTCTAAGTGGTCAACACTCTGCTCATAAGAAATATTTTCATCATGATCGCCAATTTCAGCTTTGGTAGATGGGGTGTAGATCGGTTCAGGAAGTTTGTCGGATTCTTTCAATCCGTCAGGAAGTTTGATGCCGCAAACAGTTCCATTCTCCTGATAACTTGCCCAGCCGCTGCCGGTGATGTAACCACGGACGATACATTCAATCGGGAGCATCTCAAGCTTTTTACACATCATGCTGTTACCGTCAAATTTTGGCTGCTGGAAAAATTCCGGCATATCTTTTACATCCACAGAGATCATGTGGTTTGGCAGGATATCTTCTGTCAGATCAAACCAGAACTTGGACATCTGTGTCAATACTGTACCTTTTTTCGTAACATCATTGTTCAGGATCACGTCAAAGCAGCTGATACGGTCTGTAGCTACCATGATCAGGCTTTCGCCGTTGTCGTAAATCTCTCGAACTTTACCTTCTTTGATTGGTTTTAATTCTTTTACGCTCATGTTGTACCTCTCTTTTATTTATGTATTACTGTTACGCTTATTAGAATAACAGTTTTTTTTCGAAAATACAAGATACTACGGGGAAAATGAATGACTTGCGGGGGAAGAATGGAGATGATATAGTAAGAATAATTACAGGAAGGAGTACATTGTGAAGATTGGTGTCATAGAAGACGAACATCCGCACCGGATGTTGTTGTGCGAAGAAATAAAAAAATGGGGCTTAGACAGAGATATTTCCGTGATGATCTCAGAGTATGAGAGCGCAGAGGCATTTCTGTTCGATTGGGAAGAGCAGTTGGCATTTGATGTGCTGTTTATCGATATTCAGATGCGCCAGATGGATGGCATTGAGATGGCGCGAAAGATAAGAGAAAAAGATCAACAGGTCGCGCTGGTATTTACGACGGGAGTTGCGGAATGGATGTCGGTGGGATATGAGGTTGAGGCGCTTCATTATCTGTTAAAGCCGTTGAAAGCAGAAAAAGTATGGGACTGCCTGGACCGGGTAGAAAAAAGAACGGATACGCATCGTTATCTGACATTTAAGGGGGAGGACGGCGTCTATCGGTTGGATGAAACCGCGATCTATATGGTAGAAGCGCAGGGACACAATTGCCGGATCGCAGTAAAAGAAGACAAGCAGTATTCGTCCTATCTGGTGCGCGAGAGTTTTACCCAGGTAAGTTATAAGCTCGCACCGGAAATTTTTGTGAAGTGCCATCGTTCCTATCTGTGCGGTCTGCGGCACATTCATCACATTGAGAAAAATACGCTGACGTTTGACAATCAGGAAAAAATCCCGGTAAGCAGACAGATGTATACCAAAGTAAATGAGGCATTCATACAATTTTACAAACAGGCAAGAGAGAGAGAACTATGATCTTTACGAAACGAATGGACCGGAAAATATCAGAATATCAGAATAGTCTGATGGAAAAGCATTATGAAGAAGTGGAGAACATGTATCGCCAGACAAGGGGCTGGCGTCATGATTACCGCAATCACATCCAGACGATGAAAGCGTATCTGCAGATGGGGGAATATGATAAGCTGGAATCGTATCTTGCAGAGCTGGAGGTCGACTTAAACACAGTGGACACGGTGCTTAAGACCGGAAATGTGGTCATCGATGCGATTCTGAACAGTAAGATCTCATTGGCGAAACATCAGGATATACAGGTCAATGCCAAGGCGATCGTGCCGTCAGATCTAGGTTCGGCGATCTCAGAGGTGGATCTTAGCATCATACTGGGCAATTTACTGGACAACGCGATCGAGGCGTGCCTGCAGATCCCCGATAAAGAAGAACGATTTATCCGGGTTTATATTGATATCTTGAAAGGCCAGTTGTACTTGTATGTTATGAATGCTTCCCAGCACAAACTGACCAGGATCGGCAAGATCTACCGATCGACCAAAAATGAAAAATATCACGGCTTTGGGTTGCTGCGTGTGGACAAAACCGTAGAAAAGTATCGCGGATATTTAAACCGGCAGAATGAAGAGGGCGTATTTGCTACGGAAGTCATGCTTCCTTTATAAATACCATTCGTGCATGAGAACGACCACTCATGCACTTTTTTTGTTTATGCAAAATCATTCGGTACAATGAAAAAAACGAAAAGGAAGTGAATGGAATGGAGAAAAAACAGTACTCGATCGCAAGCTGTATACGATATATGCTTGGGCTGGTCAAAGAATATGAACCACAGGCGCTTTGGCTGGCGGGGGCGGATGCGGTATTACGCTGCATGATCCCGGTGTTTGGAATATACATTCCCAAGATCGCCGTTGATCTGGTTCTGGGCAGCAGCCGGTGGACGTTAACGTCGTTTATTTTATTTATGATATTTTACTGTCTGGTGTGCGTGGCGGCATCCGGATTGAAAGGCAAGTATTATATGTATGTAAATGAGGTGCGTACCGCCATTTTAGGACTCCTTTTTGAGAAGAGCCTGAAAATTTCCTATGAGCAGGGAGAACAGGGCGAGGCGCTGAACGAATACTGGAAAGCAGTAGGAGATCTTTTGAGCGGTGATGGCTGTGCGGCATCGACGCTGTTTCATGAAAGTCTGGATCTTTTTGTCAATGTGATCTGTTTTGCATTGTACTCTGCTGTGATCGGCAGGCTGAGTGTATGGATGCTTCTTATCATCATTGTTTTGTCTCTTGCGGACACGCTGGCCGGAATTTATATCAGAAAAATTTATGAATCTGTCCGTGGGCAGGAAGGAGAACTGGATCGCAAGTATTTCTGCATAAGAAAATCACTGGGAGATCCACAGCAGGCAAAAGATGTCCGTATGTTTGCGATGAGTTCCTGGCTGCTGGAGCGCAGAAACGCCATTGTAAAAAAGATCCGGGATCTGCAGATGTGGCTGCGAAAACGGGTTTCTTTTGTAGAAAAGGTAAGGTTTGCCACAGCATTTATCCGGGATATGCTGGCATATGTTTTTCTGGTGTATCAGGTTACGGTGGGAGCGATCACGCTCAGCGAATTTGTGCTTCTTTTTGGAGCGATCACCGGCTTTTCTTCCTTTGTCGGCACACTGGTAAACAGCGGCATGGTACTCCGAAAAGCAAGAGACGGAATGAACCATGTGAGAACATACCTGGAATTGCCGGATGAAGATATGGATGAGGGATGCGGACTTGAACAGCTGCAACTTCCGGTTTCCATTGAATTTCGTGATGTAAGTTATGCTTATAAGACAGAAAAAGACGGAAAGATTGAACGGCATCCGGTTTTGTCGCATTTCAATATGACGCTGCGGGCAGGAGAAAAGGTGGCTTTAGTGGGTATCAACGGTGCCGGAAAAACTACGATCGTAAAGCTGATGACCGGGATCTATGAGCCGGATGAAGGTCAGATCTTATACAATGGGATCGATCGGAAGGAATTTGCAAAAAGAGAGGTATACCGCCTGTTTTCCGTTGTGTTTCAGGAACATTTTATCATGCCGTTTTATTTGGGAGAAAATATAGCACTCCAGCGCATGGATCAGCTCGATGAAAAAAAGGTGTGGAAAGCAATTGAAAAAGCAGGCCTAAAAGAAATGCTGGAAGAAAAGGGGATCACGCTGGATCGTTTTACAACACGGTATATATCGGGAAACGGAGTGGATTTTTCGGGTGGACAACGGCAGCGGCTTTTGCTGGCGAGAGCACTTTATAAAGACGCGCCGGTATTGGTTCTGGATGAGCCGACAGCGGCATTGGATCCCATCGCAGAGAGTGAGATCTACGATGCCTATGCCCGGTACACAGAAGGCAAAACAGCACTTTTTATTTCGCACCGGTTTGCCAGCACACGGTTTTCCGATCGGATCCTGCTGCTGGAAAATGGTGAAATACGGGAAAGCGGCACACATGATGAACTGATGCGGCAGCAGGGACGCTACGCCGAGCTGTTTCATGTTCAGAGTAAATATTATGAGGAAGGGGGCGAAGCCGTTGAAGGATAAGATACAGAAAAATATATATAATGTGAGACGTATGTTACGAGTGATCAAAAACATTGACCCGCATTATTTTCACTGGGTTATGATCACACACACGATCAACGCGCTGATACCTTGTATGCTGCTCTATCTGTCATCTTATGTATTGGATGGGATGACCCATGGGAAAAGCTTTCAGCAGCTGATCGTGACAGTGGGCATTGTACTTGCGGCTGCGCTGCTTTTAAATTTCATTGCCAGTACGGTGTGGAACCGATGCGAAGTCCGTCGAGGATACATATACAATATGTACGAGTCCATGCGGGAGGCAAAGGTGATCGCTATGGATTATTCGCGCGTTGACAGCCCGGAGGTGCGCGCCCTCAAAGAGCAGATGGAACGGGATATGAACTGGGGCTGGGGGATCAATACGCCGATCTTTTGCATCAATGATATTCTCTATCAGTTGTGCAGTATGGTGGCGGCGTTGATCCTGACATACCCGGTCTTATGCTATCTGCTAAAACATCTGACGGGGAGAATGTCCCTCGCATTTATTATGATCCTTGGGATCGTTCTGACACTTTGCCGGCTGCGTATTCCATGGACCAAGAGGATCGAAGACTTTAAGCGCCTTAGCTTCAAGGACGAGGATCTGGACGATGCGATTCATTTTACATGGTCAAATGTGACGGGAGGAAGCGGACAATTCAATTATCAAAATGCAAAAGACATTAAAATATACAATGGATTTGATCTTATGCGCCGTTGGAATCTGGAGGGTGCATTTTCGAAGACCAATCGAAAGAATCTTAAAGATATGGCAAAAGCCAACAGCATGGATGACGCATTCCGCACCGCGATCTTTTCGGTGCTTGAACCGGGAGCATATATTCTTGTGACACTTATGGCGATGGCGGGAGCGCTCACGATCGGGAATCTCGTGGCGTTTGCCGGCGGTATGCAGCGTCTGTTCACTGGCGTTACGGGCTGTGTTGTTTCGATGATGGAGCTGACATACAAAACCGAACAACAGTGTTCCACGTTAGATTACCTTGAGCTGACAAAGCAGATGCACGATGGAACGATTCCGGTGGAAAAACGAAGTGACAATGAATATAAGATTGAATTCCGGCATGTATATTTTAAATATCCGGGTAGCGAAGAGTATGCCCTGAAGGATCTATGTCTGACGTTGACAATCGGAGAAAAAATGGCTGTTGTGGGGATGAATGGCTCCGGCAAAACAACGATGATCAAACTGCTGTGCCGATTGTATGATGTGACGAAAGGCGAAATCCTTCTGAATGGAGTCAATATACAAAAATTTGATCAGAACGAATACCGCCGGTTGTTTTCCGTCGTATTTCAGGATTTTCATATTCTTCCGTATACGGTTGAAGAAAATGTAGCAGCAAGCCGTCAGGGGGATGCAAAGAAAGCTATGGAATGTCTGGAAAAAGCCGGACTAGGAGAACGGATCCGCCAATTGCCGGAAGGACTGCAGACCTATGTTACGAAGTCGTATGATGAAAACGGGGTTGAATTTTCCGGTGGAGAATTGCAAAAGATCGCAATTGCCAGAGCAATCTATAAAGAATCCCCATTTGTTCTGCTGGATGAACCAACGGCGGCATTGGATCCGATGGCAGAGTATGAGATATACCGGAATTTCGACCGGATCGTGGATACCAAGACCGCAATCTACATTTCCCATCGATTGTCATCCTGTCGTTTCTGTGAAAAAATAGCGGTGTTTCATGAAGGGCAACTGGTACAGATGGGAAGTCACGACGAATTGCTGCAGGATCGGACCGGCAAATATTATGAGCTGTGGAATGCACAGGCAAAGTATTATCAATAGAGCAGATATTGTGGTATAATCATCATATACCACGCACTAAGGGAGAAAATGATGCTTTGTTTGTTGTTGAGCATGGCGGATACGCCAGAGCAAAAAAGAAAAATTGAACGACTGTATGATAAATATCAAAAGCTGATGTATACAGTCGCTTACCGTATTCTGCAGCACCATGAGGACACGGAGGATGCCGTGTTTGCTTCGTGGGAGAAGATTATCCGGAATTTAGACAAAATTAAAAAAATTGATTGTCAGGAAACCAAGAGTTTCTTCGTTATAGTAGTTGAGAGGACCGCAATTGATCTGTATCGAAAAAAGCACAAGCGGTTTAAACGTGAACTTTTGACAGATCAATATGAGGAAACCCCATATTATGCCACAGCCGAGATGGGTTTTGCAAGATCGGAGATGCTGGATGCGTTTCACAGGATTCCCAAAACATATAGTGAGGTGATGATCCTGTATTATGTAAATGAATTTTCCATCAAAGAGATCGCGGATCTGTTGAAGATCGAAGAAAATGCGGTAGCGAAAAGACTATCTCGGGGCAGAAAGATGCTGCGAAAGGAGAAATAAGCAATGCAGGACGAAGAAATCCGACATATTCTGCAGACATGCGTAGCGGCAGAAATGTCTTATCTGGATGAAAAAACGATGCCGGGGTATGAACACACGCCATCAAAAAAATTTCAAAAGAAGATGAAGCGCTTGTTTTGGAGTGAGCGTTATTTTGGTGAACACATCAAAGTGGGCTATGCTGTTCGATGGGCAGCTATGGTCGCGGTCACCGTGGTCAGTCTTGTTGCGGTCAATGAGGTAAGCGCAAGGGTGATCGGTATTTCTCCATGGGATTATGTGATGTCGTACATCGAAAAAGGCGGTATGGAGATGCGGAGATTCCAGTCACCCGTGAAGAGCGAAGATGTGTCGGAAATGGACACGGTCACGAAAATGTATCCGGATAATGTGCCGGAAGGGTATGAGCAGACGGAATATATAGAGGAAGAAAATGGTGATCTTATTAGCGTGCGCTGGTATTTAAAAGATCAGGAGATATTGTATAGTCATATTGGAATAAGTGACGGACTTACAGAAATGACAGATGGTGAGTATGATTCCAAAGAAAAGACAACCGTTCATGGATATGATGCGGAGTATTGCGTAAAGGATAATCAGATGTGGCTGCATTGGATTGATAAACAGTATACACATTTTCTGTCGGTAACCGATGTCCCGGATGGAAAAAATCTTTTAGAAAGTATGGCTGAAAACCTGTATGAAAAATAAATAAAAAAATTTAAAAAAAGTTTGTCAGCTTTCCCTCCCTTCTTTCGTTATAGTTATTAGAACGAAAGAAAGGAGGGAGTTTTTATGTTTAATACAGTAAAAAAACGTGGTGCTATTGTGCTGGCGTTGATATGTGTTTTGCTATGCAATTGTTGTATATATGCGTTGGCGCAAGATACAGATATTGTGTCAGTTGATTATAATATCGTACGCAGTGCGAATGCAAACAGCGTTAGTGTGAAAATGGACATAGACAATGCTGGAAATGTTAAGGCGATAGCGATTGTATCAGGACGAAGGAATACAACTAATATTGACGCGACCTTGAAACTTCAGAAGTATAATTCGAAGACTAAAAAATGGGAAACGTTGAAAAGCTGGAGCAAAACACAAAAGGCAACAAGTACATCGTTCAATGTAACACATAAGCTGAGTCAAAAAGGCACGTATCGCTGCAAACTCACAGCAAAAGTAACAAACGGTGGAAAAGTTGAGAACGAAAGTGTTGTCTCAGGCAAGAAAACATACTAGAGAAGAAGCGAAAGGCTTGGAGACTAGTGAAAAAACAAAAAATTAGAAAACAAAAAGGAGAGAAAAACATGAATAAGAAAATGGTAAAAGTATGTTGTGGTTTAGGAATTGTAGGAAGTCTGACAGCAGCAGGAATCGGATCGGCGGCGCAGATAAGCGGAACGGTTATCGTACACAACGGCTCATCAACGACAGTGACTGATACATCGAAAAAAGAGACATCAGGTTCGGCGGCGCAAGTTACATTGAAAACCGGAGTGGCAGTGAACGATACGGTGTCAGTTTATGCGGTAAATGCGAATGGTAACCGTGTTACGGAGGCAGTCAAGTTTAGCAATACGTCGAAAAACGTTTTGAAAAAAGCAGCTTATAAATCTGGTTACGGGACAAAAGGTGTCAAGTACAGACCGAAATTCACTTTACTTAATGGATCAAGATCAATGAAAGTGTCATTAAACTATGAGTTTGCATCGTAAGAAGAAACGATGACATGGAGCAGGCAACGATCGTTTGTTGCCTGCAATAAAAAAGGAATGGTTGTGATATAAAATGAAAAAATTAATCAGTATGGTATTGGTGCTGTCTCTGATCCTGACGATGGGATGTCAGAAGCAGAGTGACCAGGAAATAAGTAAGGAAAGTTACCGGGATCAACTGACTCCGGAAGAGATACAACAGGGAACAGCCACGTTTGACATGGGCGAAAAGCTGTCCGTCGATGCAACCCTGACTCCACAAAAAGAGTATGAAGCAGGGCTGAATTCATATGATTCCCAGATCGTATATGAGGGAAAAGCGGGCACGGAGGATTCGTTCAAAAAGAAAATGACTCTTTTTGGCAGCGACCAAAAGCAGCTGAACGACTGTTTGAACGAATGGCAGAAAGGGACGCTGCAGAAGATGACCGTTGACATCCCGGAAAAAATGTTTGAAATGATCGGGACAGGCACGTTTCACACCGATGCCGGGAAAACATATACGCTTAGCATGTTGTGGGAGCATAATTATCCTTATTATCCGGAAAAATCGGTGGTATTGCCGCAGCTGTCGATCTATCCGGAGGAACAAGAACTTGATATTAGACATCAGATGTACGGCGAGAGTGGAAAAAAGCCTGCTGCGAAACAGGAGACGGACGACGAGAAAAAACAGGCGGCAGAGTATAAAGCCTGGCTGGAAAAACTGATGGGGAGAAAGCTTGCCGACCGTTACCGCGTCAT
>CAKREC010000043.1 GCA_934316925.1 uncultured Eubacterium sp. | reverse complement strand
AAGTCTCCATCCACGATCTGGCACTCCGGCACTGGAAGAATATCATAAAAACTGCCCTTTTTGTGAAGTCCCAATGTCAACGGGCCATCTTTTATCTCATCGCCAAAAGAAAATTCCATTTTGTTTCGATATTCATAGACCGCCGGACTCTTAACTACTTCTTTTAGCGGGAAATCCGGGTATACCTGTGTCAGTAGATCCTGTACCTGTTTTAATTTCAGTTCCGCCTGATTTTCATAGCTCATAGACTGATAGGAGCAGCCACCGCACTGACCATAATGAATGCACACTGCCGGCTCATTTTCAAGAGTTGATGGCTCCAGAACCTCCAAAAGATTTCCCTCCGGTTTGTTCTTTCGGGTCTTTTTGCATTGAAAACGCACCTTTTGTCCCGGTAGTGTATTTTTAACAAGTACCGGATTTTCTTCTCCTTCTACCAATATGTATCCTTTGTTCGGAAATTTTAAAGAGGCTACAACGCCCTCATAAATCTCATTCTTTTTCATTTCTTATCACCATTTCTAATTGTATTTAGCAGCTGCCATCACTCATAAACCTTGATCGACTTAATCTCTCCGGCAAATTGAGGAAGTGCCTGGATGTTCCCAATTCTGGCAGCAGCAGGCAGTTTATCAGTATCCACAATGAACTCTGCGACACAACCGCCATTGGCTCCCCGCTGATGAAGTTCATCTGTGTGCTGATCGGACTTAATGTCTCCCACGATACACGGGATTTCTGTGCCGTTTTCCATCATAAGATCTACCTTTGTTCCTACTTCACTGGTATAAAAGGTACCAACGGCAATGCAGTATCTTCTGCCCACTTTTCGCATGCCATCCTCGTCCGTATATGCCTTTTTTTGAAGTTCGCCCTGCTTCCATACCGTAAGCAGTCGATAATTCTCGTATTTTTTTACCGCATTGTCTGCCGGACACGGCTTGATCGTATACGAAAGTTTTTTATCTGCTTTCTGTTCTTTTTTATCTTTCTCTTTTTGTGTCTGTTTTGAAGATTTCTGTTTCTTCTTAGACGCATCCACCGGACGATATAAAACCAGCTCAACATCTTTATCTTCCCCGACAGAAACCTTCTGATTTTTCTTATCATCCGAAAACGTGTGGTATTTCTTCCCGGAATCCTGTTCCGACTGTTTGGCCGCCACAGCTTCCTCCTGATCTACCACATACTTTGGATAAACTTCCGTCGCTCCAATACGATTCTTGTATCTGCCAGCGTAAAAGAGTCCAAAAGCGACTAAAATTCCTACGCCAGCCAGGATCATAGCCATAATGATCCGGATCTGTGTTTTTTCTTTCATGTCATATCCCTTACTTTTTTATAATTTCGCAACTAAGCTTTATAGTACCATACTTTTGCTTATTTTTCTATGGCAACTTGATATTAATTTGTCTTTATCAGTTGATTTCGTTTTTTAAATCTAATATAATGGTTATTAAAACTACCAGATATGAATGGAGGCTCTTTATGGAACAAACAGAACAGAGTTTCATGGATATAATACAAAAACTGAACGAAATCGATTTCATCAATCCGGAAGATATTCCCGGCATTGACTTGTATATGGATCAAGTAACCACTTTCATGGATGAACATCTGAAAGCCTGCAAGCGAAACGATGATGATAAGATTTTGACCAAAACCATGATCAACAATTACACAAAAAACAATTTACTCCCACCTCCTTTAAAAAAGAAATATTCCAAAGATCACATGTATCTTTTAATCTTTCTCTATTACTTTAAAAGCATTCTTTCGATCAATGATATCCAGAAAGTATTTCAGCCATTGACCGACATGTTTTATCAGCAGCCGGATAAAGAAACCAACATTGAAGAGATCTATCAGACGATTTTTAAAATGGAGCGGATACAAACAGACAATATCACTAAGGATATTCTCAGAAGGTTTAAACATTCACAAAATCTGTTTCCACAGGTTACGGACGAAAAAGAGTCTGATTATCTGTCACGTTTTGCCTTTATCTGTTTGCTAAGTTTTGACGCATATCTGAAAAAACAGCTGGTTGAGCGTATGATCGATGAAACATTGAGCGATATAAACTCGGACACATCCGATGAAAAATAAGGGGGATTCTATGAATCAGTTATTAGCAGGATTAAACGACAAACAAAAAGAAGCGGTTCTCCATTTTGAAGGGCCGCTCCTTATTTTAGCAGGAGCAGGTTCCGGAAAAACCCGTGTTCTGACGCATCGAATTGCTTATTTGATCGAGGAGCATGATATAAACCCATATAACATCATGGCTCTTACCTTTACCAACAAAGCAGCCAACGAAATGAGAGAACGTGTGGATCAGATTGTAAGTTTTGGTGCCAACGCTGTGTGGGTAAGCACCTTCCATTCAACCTGTGTCCGGATTTTACGCCGTTTCATCGACCAGATCGGTTATGACCGGAATTTTACGATCTACGACAGCGACGATCAGAAAGCGTTGATGAAAGACATCTGCCGATCCATGAATCTTGACAGCAAAAAATACAAAGAACGTACTTTTTTGAATGCGATCTCTTCTGCCAAAGATGAACTGAAAACCCCGGAGCAATACGCGGATGAGGTTTCCAAGGAATTTAACAAAAAAATATTCGGTAAAGTTTATATTGAATATCAAAAACGCTTAAAGAAAAACAACGCACTGGACTTTGATGATCTGATCATGCTGACTGTACAATTGTTTCGCGAAAATCCGGAAGTACTCTCCTTTTATCAGGATCGTTTCCAGTTCATTATGGTCGACGAATATCAGGATACAAACACTGCACAGTTTACTCTGCTGCATTTACTGGCAAGCCGTTACCAGAACTTGTGTGTGGTAGGCGATGACGACCAGTCCATCTACAAATTCAGAGGCGCAAACATACATAACATTTTAAATTTCGAGAAAGTTTTCCCTGCCTCTAAGGTTATCCGCCTGGAGCAGAATTACCGTTCCACCAAAAACATTCTGGACGCTGCAAATGAAGTGATCCGTCACAATACAATGCGAAAAGAGAAGGCACTCTGGACAGAGGAAGGCAATGGAGCTCCGATCTTCTATGGACGGTATGACAACGAATACGAAGAAGCAGCTGGTATCGCCGGCGATATTCACCGGCTGGTAAAGGAGGGCGCCAACTATAATGATTTTGCCATTCTTTACCGGACCAATGCCCAGTCCCGTGTTTTCGAGGAAAAATTGGTTTATGAAGGAATTCCTTACCGCATCATTGGAGCGATCAACTTCTACGCAAGAAAAGAGATCAAAGATCTGCTTTGCTATTTAAAAACAGTAAATAACAGCGCTGACGATATTGCGATCAAGCGGATCATCAATATTCCCAAACGAGGGATCGGACAGACAACGATCAACCGGATCACACAATATGCGTTCGAAAATGATATGTCCTTTTACAGCGCATTGACCCATGTAGATGAAATTCCCGGATGCAGCCGTGGAGCTGCCAGTATTACGTCCTTTGTCAGTTTTATTGAATTGCTCCGCAGCAAACTTCGAGGAGACGATTACACATTGGAAGACCTGATCCATGAGATCATTGCGACTACCGGTTATGTAGAACAGTTAGCTGCCGAAGATACACCGGAAGCGAACTCCCGTATTGAAAACATTGATGCATTGATCAACAAAATTGTGCAATATGAAGATGAATGTGAAGAAATTCCTACCTTGAACGGATTGTTAGAAGATATTGCCCTTGTAGCAGACATTGATACAGTATCTGAAGATGCCAGTCAGGTTCTTTTAATGACGTTGCACAGTGCAAAAGGGTTGGAATTCCCGAACGTATACATATGTGGTATGGAAGAAAATCTCTTTCCAGGTTCCTCTGCTGTCTTCGGCGATGACCCGGCCGAGATGGAAGAAGAACGCCGGCTTTGTTATGTTGGTATCACAAGAGCAAAAGAAAAACTCACATTAACCAGCGCCAATCAGCGAATGCGTAATGGAGAAATGAACTTTAACAAGCCATCTCGTTTTATCAATGAGATTCCAAGATACCTCATCAAACAAACCTATGGCGCAGTTCCAAAATTCACGGAGAAAAAAGAATTGGATTTTTCCGCCGGAAAAGCATCCATTTACTCAAAAAATAAAAAGAATCCTTTCGCCGGAAATCCGTATATTTCAAAGGGATTCCAATCTTCTTCTCACGACCAGTCAGAACCAGATTACCAGGTTGGCGATACAGTACAGCATTTTAAATTTGGAACAGGCAAAGTCACTTCGCTTACGAAATTGGAAAAGGACTATGAAGTTGTTGTAGAATTTGACAATTTTGGACAAAGAAAGTTGCGCTCTTCTTTTGCAAAGTTAAAAAAGATGTAGTATTCAATGATAAAATGTGATACAATACTAGAAAACCAATGCAGAAAGGTGGCTGAATCATGAGCGGAAGATTTGAAGATCTTATGAATGTAAATGTAGCAGAATTATTAAACAAAAAGAAAGCAGAAGAAGAAAACAAAACCTGTCTTCTCTGGATATTGGCTATTATCGGAGCAATTGCTTCTGTTGTTGCAATCTCCTATGCCGTATATCGTCATTTGAATCCAAAATATGCCAATTTTGATGGTGATTTTGACTATGATGAATTTGAAGATGATTTTGAAGACGATGATATTGATGATCAGGATGTTTATGTAAAACCAGCATCCAAATAATACACCTTCAAATCATCAAAAATTGAAGATCTGATAAAAAAACTATCGTTGAAAATTTCAGCGATAGTTTTTTATTGCCATTTTTTCTATTGTAATTCATCGACTTCTTTTGAAATCGCCAGTGCCAGTGCTCCCGGTCCGATATGACAGGAAACCGATAATGACAGTGGATCAACCCATACGCTGTGTCCCGGAAACAATTCTTCAATCTCCTCTTTAAACACCATCGCTTCGATGTCATCTCCGGTGTATGCAATCTCCAGGTGGAAATGTTCTGCATTCTCATCCTGAAAACGTTCTGCTAAATCTTTTTTAACAGCTTTGATCATCATGTTTTTCGCCTGTTTTAATGTTTTTACTTTGCCGTACGCATCTAACTTTTCACCCTGGATCTGCAAAACCGGTTTGATCCGGAGTACCGTACCGATCGCTGCGGCAGCCGGGGTAATTCTTCCACCTTTTTTCAGATAACTCAAAGTGTCCACCATAATATAAATACTCGATTCGAACTTCTCACGGATCAAAATATCACGGATCTCCTTAGCGGAATACCCTTTCTTTGCCAGCTCCAGCGCATCCAGTGTGGACTGTCTCTGCGTTACCGAGATCCGTTGATTGTCCACTACATACACTTTATTTTCAAATTCGTCTTCTAATGATAACATCATAGCTGTATTTAAAGAACTGCTAAGACCACTTGACATCGGGATATATACGATCTCATCATATTCTTTCAACGTTTCCCGCCAGACAGACATCAAGGTGTCCGGTGTCGGCTGTGATGTCTTCACATCCACGTTCTGTGCCAGATACTCATAAAATTCTTCCTGACTCATCGTAATACCTTCATAATAAAGTTCTTCATTTACAAAAAACGGCATAGGAATGATCTGGATTCCCAATTCATTTGCCTGTTCCTGTGTAATACCACTATTGCTATCTGTAATCACTGCAACTTTCATAACATGCCTCTCCTCTATTCCAGAAATATCCATTTTCTTCCATCAGAATATGATACTATTTTACCGCTTCTTTGTCAATCAATCGATATTTTTGCTGAATCCTTCCAATCGTTTTGATGATCGGTGTATAAAGCACAAACAAAAAAAAGGATGTCGAAGCAGCAAATATCAGATCAAACGGAAGTCCCTGTGCATACACCGCAAGAATAATCTCTTTTGTTGGCTGTCTGGATGTAAAATAGAGAGTATTCAAATCCACAATGCCGCCATAGATCAACAAAACAGAGAAAAAGCCATATAACATAGCAGTCCACTTATTATGTTTGTTTTTTAAGAGAACGCCGGAAAAAAATCCGATCAATCCCAGCGCAAACATCTGAAACGGCGTCCACGATCCCTGTCCAAAATAAAAATTGGACACAAACGCTGCCAGCGCACCGGACACAAATCCCGCATCAGCACCAAAAGAGATCCCGATCAAAATAATGACCGCCGCGATCGGCTTGACCTGTGGCAGAAAGAAAAATACGATCCGAGAAGCGACTGCCAATGCGATCAAACCGGAGATCATCGTCAGCAGAGCAACACTCGGCTTTGATTTTTCAAAGCTGAAGAAAAAGCCAAACAAACTGATCACAATAATCAGTAAACTGACCAGATAATAATCCTGTCCATTTCCTTCCCACACAAAATAAAACAACAATGCAAGGATAACCGCAAAAAGAATCCCTCTAACAATCTCTAGTTTTCGCATAAATATCCACATCCTCCGCTAAAACGATGTCTTTTGAAACACCCCTTGCAATCCGATTCATCGTCGTTGTATAAAAATGATTGCTTTTAAAAAACTCGTGCTTTGGCTCCCATGTAGCAATCCGTCCTTTAAACATCAGTCCAACCTCATCACTATGTGCCGCTGTAAATTCCATATCATGAGATACAATAACCACCGTCTTCCCTGCTTTTTTTAGATCCGCCAGTATCTCTCCCAAAACCTTTTTACACACGGGATCCAACCCTTTTGTCGGTTCATCCAGATAATAAATATCACAGTCTTTTGCCAGCACATATGATAGACCAAGCCGCTGCACTTCTCCACCACTGAGATCATCAATATAAAAAGTCCCTTCTTTGACAAGACCAAGTCTTACCGCAAGCTGCTGCACGGCAGAATCCATAAGATAATCCTGCATCTGTTCGTTTAAAAACAGATCCATCACCCGCTGAGGCAGGTAAGAAAATGTCAGCGTTTGATTGATCTTCCCATGATAGGGTTTTTCTGTTCCCGTAAGTACAGACAATAGCGTCGACTTACCGCTGCCATTGCCGCCTAATATCGTTGTGATCTTTCCTTCCGGAACTTCGAATGACATATCTGTCAAAACATCTTTTCCTTTTTTTTCATAAGAAAACCAGATTCCTCTGGCAAGCCATCGTTTTCTCCCATCTTCTGACTTCTCCATGGCAGGCACCACATCTTTTTTCTCATAATGATCGGCGAACCATTGTCTGGCTGTTTTTTTATCAAACCTGGGAACAAACGGCTCTTTTGTTTCTCTCTGATACATCTGGATATAACTCGGAAAATAAGAAAGATATGGAGATGTTTTCAGCGATTGCCAGATTTCCTCCCGGCTTCCCCAAATAGAAATTGCGCCATTCTCCATCATATAAAAAGTATCCGCTATCGTACAGGCCTCATCCAATCTTTGTTCTGCAATGAGCAGTGTGATTCCAAATTCCTCATTCAGTTCCTTTAAAAATTCATAAAGTTTTCGGCTTGATACCGGATCCAACTGACTTGTCGGCTCATCTAAGATCAGAAAATCCGGATCCATCGCCAAAGCCGACATAATATTCATGATCTGTTTTTCACCACCACTCAGATCCATCGTGTCACGTTCCAGAAAACGCTCCATGCCAAAAAATGTAACCAGTTCTGCCAGATGTTTTTCCATCTCCTGCTTTTTGGCTCCCTGATTTTCCATTCCAAATACAATCTCATGCTCAAACCGATCCGTAACAATCTGATTTTCTACGTTTTGCCAGACATATCCGGTTTGCAAAGACCGATTTATGATCTCTCCCTTTACAATGCCATTTCGTCCCAGATTATCGACTAATTGTTGTAAAAAAGTAGTCTTTCCACAACCGGATGGTCCAAATAAAAGTCCAATATTCCCCTGTTTCAAAGAAAATTCTTTGATATCTAAAATGTTCTCTCCGTCTTTTTCGAAGCAGAATTGAATGTTTTTTCCACAAACCAGTTCCATCGTATTGTCTCCTTCCATGACAAAATAATCGGAGCCATAAAATATATTGTCAATATGATCCATTGCAGCATGCCAAACTGTCCCCATTGTAAGCTGGGAAAAAATCTTGTTTTCTGCGCCAATGTATGGCAATAAAAGATAAAGTATAAAACCATCCCCGCACACAGAACCAGTTTCAAACTATCATGCCACCGAAACCTCTTCGTATAGTAACTTGTCCGTTTTCCGGTTCCATATCCACGCATCCTCATCGAAATCCCACGTTCCATCCCCTCTTGAAGAGAATTGCGGATCCCTGCTGCAATAATGGTAAATGGATGTTTTTTGTGAAAATGATACTGATTCCGGATCTGTCGGATCTGCAAAGGGATCAGCCGCAAGATCATAGAAAACACCAATGCCAGATTCGGGAAATGCCCTGCCAGGATCATCATGATCTTCTCAGATGTCATACACCTGCTGAATGCTGCAAATACAAAACAAGACGACAGCAACAGGCATGCCATATTGCATCCGTAAAGCACCGCTTCTTTTGTGATCCGCCACTGTCCCAGCATAAATAACAGGGTAACGCCCCGGTGATTCAAAAGAGGGTTTACCAGCACACACACTAATCCGGCACCCAGACTTCCCCAAAGGATCTTCCATATACTACAGGTTGGATTATATTGTTTATATATCCACAGAGCACAGATTCCTCCGAATAAATATATTACAGGATGTTCCAAAATGATCATCAGAATAACCATTCCCACAAAGTAACACAACATAACGGTGGGATGGATTCTGTCCAAGACTTTCACAATTGCACCTCACATTTTCTTATTTGTAACTTTACAGTGTATAGTCATAAAAAAACACAACCTGATCTCCTGCCTCTAACAGATAAGCGCTGGATCCGACACCCGGCAATTCACCATTTACCATATATTTCCAGCCACTTTCCGAGCCACAGTCAAATTCATACAAATTGCCAATTCCCTGTACATAATACGTCGCGTAGATCGGTGTATACTTACTGTCCAGTGGTATATTCTGCTCTTTGCAAATTTTTTTCAGAAGATCATATACCGTGCTCCCCTGCTCAAAATCCAGCATACCATCAAAAAATATACCATTTTTCGGAATAACCTGCTCAATGCCATCTTTCCACAGATCTTTGCGGTCCAGTATTTTTTTACACTGGATCGTAAAATGGATCCTGGTATCCTTCGTTGGCGCAGGAGTAGAAACCTGAGAACGATCGTCAGAAGAAGGGGCTGGTGATGCTGTTACAGCCGCCGCTTTTTTTGATTTTTTCTCAGCCGGAGTCTTGGCTTTTGTCTTCTTCGATGCCCTGTTTTTATCTGCTGACGGTGTTCTTTTCTGTTGTACCGTCGTTTTTTTCTCAGAATCCGTCTTGCCATTCTTTTGCGTGTTCTCTGTACTCTTTGCTGTCGATCGGGGCGGTTCCGTTGACTTCCGGTCAGTCTTTACGGTATCTGAATTTACCGCCGGCTGTGTAACCGGTTCTGAAATCCCGGTACCGGATATCGCCGTCTCCGTTGCCGAAAATGGTGCAACTTTCAACTGCTGCTCGGACCGGTTCTGATTTTTCACAACCAAAGCAGCCAGCAACACAAAAAAGGCAAGAATGAGACACGCGTATAATTTCTTTTTTGATGCCATGTCATTCTCTCTTTCCCAAAAATAATACTGACAGTATAACTGAAAAAAAAAGCTTTGGCAACTATAGACATTTTTAATTACCATTGCTATAATGAAGCGGATGGTTAAAAATAATATTAGTTGGTTATAAGGTTTTCGATAGCACGAAATTAATAGGGAAGACGGTGTGAATCCGTCACAGCCCCCGCTGCCGTATTTGAGGATGAAGTAAAGGATACCACTGGCTTTTGCTGGGAAGGTTTTACATTCAGTTGATCCATAAGCCGGAAGACCTGCCTTATGATTGTGAAATACGACCTTTCGGAGGGAGAGGGACTGTTTTGACGAATTTATAATTGTCATCACAGGTCTTGTTATGCCCTTTTTTGGTAAACAAGGCTTTTTCTATGTTATTAAACCGGAAATTACATACGCATGTTTATGCGGGAAAGAAGGTTAACATGAAAACAATGAGAAAACTCTGGACCCTGTTCCTGAGTCTGGCGTTGATGCTCTCGCTTGTTACAGGTATTCCAGTGACAGCAAACGCCGAAGAAACAACCGGTGACATCACGGTAACACTCCGTGTGGAACAAGATTATTCAACAGTTCTGGCACCAGTAAATGTAACTTTAACAGAATCCGACAAAGCAAAAGACTTTGGTCTGTCCGGATTAGAAGGCAAGAATTCTCCATTAAAAGCACTTGCGAAATATTTCTCTACCGAAAAAAACGTATCCGATGATGATATGAGCAAGTACATCAACGTTACCAGCGGTGGATTTTTAAATTCTATTTCCTGGGACGGCAAAGATGTGACCAACCCATGCGAAACAATGTTGGATGGTACTTCCTATACACAATTTACCGCCTGGTCTTATTCCGTAAAAAGCGGTGACAATACCAACGCTGAAGGAAGCGATCTGATCACGCAATATGAATTAAAGGACAATGATTCGATTTCCATTTGTGGTTTGTTCTCTGAATACTCCGCTGATTACAGTAGTACTTTGGCTGGCTTCTCCTCTTCCTTTGATCAGGATCAATATGCCGCTTCCACAGGCAAGGCAATTAACGTCACACTGAACCAAAACAATTTCGGTGACCGTAGCGCTTGTGAAGGAGCTACCATTCTTGCTGCCAAACTCAGCGATACTGTATTAACAGCAACAAAGGACAATGCTTCCGTAACTGCTTCTACTGACAAAGAAGGAAAAGCTTCTCTTACCTTTAAAGAGGCCGGTACTTATGTCCTCTCTGCTTATAAAACAGCATCCGATAAAATTCACAGCACAATTGCCCGTCCATATGCGGTTGTATATGTAACAGATGATGCAACCGTTACCCTTCGCATCGAGCAGGATAACGACACGGTATTGGCTCCGGTTCAGGTAACACTCCTTGGCTCAGAATTATTTGATGATTATGGAATTGACGGCCTGTCCGGTACCAATTCCCCATTAAAAGCACTTGCGAAATATTTTTCTACCGAAAAAAATGTATCGGATGATGATATGAGCAAGTACATTGCTGCTCCTGTCAGCACATTAGGAGGTCTTTATTTGTCAAGTATTTCTCTAGATGGTAAAACGGTTATCGCACCAGGTACAGATGCTTCTGTATCCTGGATGTACGATGTCAACAATGTACAGGAAAATGTAGCGATTTCCGACTATGACCTGAAAGACAAAGATACGGTAACGATTTATGGATTATATCAACGATATGATTATGATAAATCTACTGATTCCTGGAATCTTTTAGAAGGATTCTCCAGTGCATTTGACCAGACTGCTTATACGGCAAAGGCTGGGCAGGCACTTTCTGTTACCTTGAATCAGTCATCCTACCTCGGAACAGCCGCTTGTGAAAATGCTACCATCTTAGCTGCAAAATCCAGCGACTCCGTTGTGGCAGCAACAAAAGACAACGCAGCCGTAAAAGCAACAACCGGCAAGGATGGTAAGGCTTCTCTTACATTCAGCGAAGCTGGTACTTATGTGCTTTCCGCTTATAAACTGGCAGAGGATGGCATTCACAATGCAATCTCCCGTCCATATGCGGTTGTGACCGTATCGGCAGCAGATGCAGCAAAAGACACAAACACGGATAAAAAGAATACCATTTCTTCTACTCTTCCAGCGGTTACTCCAGTGCAGGTAAACACTGCTGTTATGCCGGCAAAAGTAAAAAGTTTAAAAGCAAAAGTTCCAAAGAATAAGAAGACAAAGAAATCGGTAAAATTCACATGGAAAAAAGCGAAGAATGCAACTGCATATCAGATCTATATTTCCAAAAAGAAAAAGAGTGGTTATAAAAAACAGGCAACAACAACAAGCCTTAAGAAAACTCTCAAACTGAAAAAAGGTACTTATTATGTAAAAGTCCGTGCCTACAACAAATCCGGAAACTTCTACAAATATGGTAAATTCAGTACGGTTTTGAAAGTAAAAGTAAAAAACAAAAAATAAATTAAATCAGGGATCTTATTATGAGAAAAAAAATCACCAGGCTTATGCTCATCGCTGTTGTAAGTTGTTTCTTGTGCGGATTTCAAACCTTTCGCGGTGAAACAGGCATTTCCAATGCCAATCTTACAACCGCCAAGACTCCCATAAACACACAAAAGGGCGGATCCATTTGGACTCGCTCTTTTGTGGAAAAAGGGAAAATTTTGTATAATTCCGATCCGGTTTTATGGGGGGATTATATTTTCATTGCGAATAAAAATACGTTGTATCAGTTAAACCAGCAGGGGCAAGTGATCAAAGAGTGTACGCTTACCGCCAGTATCAATACAACCTGTCACCCACTGGAAGAATCCGGACGTTTGTATATTCCTCTCAGTGGTGGTGCCATGGACTGTATTGATCTGCAATCCATGACATGTGTATGGAGCCAGCCGGCTCTGGAAGACGGCACACAATCGTTATCTACACTTTTTTATCATGATGGATATCTCTATGCCGGAATTACAAGACCAAATGGTTTTAGCAACACAACCGGAACCTTTTATTGCCGCGATGCGACAACCGGTGAAATTGTCTGGAGCTATTCCAACGCGAACAATCCGGGCGGATATTATTGGAGTGGAGGAATTGTATGTGAGAACACTCTCGTCTTTGTCGGCGACAATGGCGAATTAGTAAGCCATGATCTGATATCCGACACAATCTACGATACACTTAGTTTTTCATCGACCGACAAAAACGGCGATACCACTCCAAAAAAATTTCGAAGCGGCATTACCTATGATCCCGCTACTGCTTCCTATTATGTGGTCAGCACGGATGGTACGCTTTATCGTTTTTCTATGGATGGGAAAAAATTTGACAGCAGCAACATCCGTACGCTTTCCCTTGGAAATAACAATTCGTATGTCAATTGCACTTCCACTCCCACGATCTGTAATAATCGTTTATATGTAGGTTGTGGAATTGATGGTACCGGATATCTTTGTGTCATTGATGTTGTGAATATGAAGATCATTTACCGTGCAAAAGGTGAGAAGGGTGCCGAGATCAAAGCTTCTCCACTGGTATCCACCGGCTATTCTTCTGCCGAAAACGCAAACACCGTATACGTCTATGTTACCTACAATAAAACTCCCGGTGGAATTTACGTTTTAAAAGATACAGCTGCCTCACAAAGCGGAACACTGGATATACTTTTTACGCCGGCCAGCCGACCACAATACTGCATGTCAAGTATTATTGCCGGCACAGATGGTACGTTGTATTACACCAATGACAGTGGAACCTTATTTGCCATCCGGGAAGTTGAAAAAAGTTCGGATCTGACCGATGAGGACGATAGCTCAGAGAATGGAACAAACTCCGGCTCTAATTCCAATAACACATCCGCCTCAACCTCCGGAACAAGTCAGAATACAAACACCTCATCCTCTTCCTCGGCAGGATCCCAGAACAAAACTTCTTCTGCCAAAAAAAATAAAACAGTCAAAAAACCAACAAAGGTTACAATCAAAAAAAGGAAAAAAACATATCGTATTACATGGAAAAAAACGGCTTCCTCCTATTCTACCCAGATCCGGATCAAACACGGAAACGGAAAATGGAAAACGATATCAGCAGGAAAAAAGAAGTCGTATGTTTTGAAAAGAGGAAAAAAACCGATCCGGATCAAAATACGATGCCGTAAAAAGATTAACGGACGATGGCAATACTCGAAATATACAAAAACATACAAGTTGTTGTAATACCGGCTCAAAGCAATTATAATATCTTATATAACCGATAAATGATCGCATAAGAAAGAAGGACACATATGACAGAACAAGAGCAGTTATTAGAATGGATCGACCAGAGCGATAATATTGTATTCTTTGGTGGTGCCGGAGTTTCTACTGAAAGTGGGATTCCTGACTTTCGAAGTGTAGATGGCCTATACAATCAGCAGTATGATTTCCCACCGGAAACCATTTTATCGCATACTTTTTTTATGAGACATACCGATGAATTTTATCGTTTTTATCATAATAAAATGATCTTTCCGGAGGCAGAACCCAATCATGCCCATCTCGCACTTGCCCATCTGGAACAACAGGGAAAATGCAAAGCAGTGATCACACAGAATATCGATGGACTGCACCAAAAAGCCGGCAGCAAAAATGTACTCGAACTTCACGGAAGTGTTTTACGCAATTACTGTATGAAGTGCCACAAATTCTACCCGGTCGACTATATCCAAAACAGCTCTGGCATACCGGTCTGTGACTGTGGCGGTATTGTAAAACCCGATGTTGTATTGTATGAAGAATCCCTGGATTCTAATATCTTGGAACAATCGATTTCTTACATCCGAAATGCCGATATGCTCATCATCGGAGGCACTTCTCTTGCCGTATATCCGGCAGCCGGATTGATCGATTATTATCAGGGGAATAAATTAGTACTGATCAATAAAGACAAAACACCAAAGGACCATCTGGCTGATCTGATCATTCATGACTCGATCGGCTCCGTACTCAGTCCTCTGGTGTAATGGATAATTGTAAACAGATATATTGACTGTGATGTTTCAGGGAAAGCATCTGTGATACTCCCTTTGTGGCATCTTCCGAAAGCACATAATCGGCTCCTTCTGCCAGCAATTGACCGGCATTTGTGGGCCGATGTTTTATTGCGATCACCGGTTTTTCCGGATCCACCGCTTTATATAATTGCTGCCATTGTGTTTCCATCTCGTTTTCCCGGTCAGACACTCCCACTAATTGGATCTGATTTTTTAACTTTACAATCTTATTATTCAGCATGGTAATCTGCGCTGCCTGTAAAAAGTGCTGTTGCAGTATTTCACTATTTTTTGTGCTATCGCTCACCGCATAATAGATCCCATAAGTAGAATGCCAGCTTTTCGTCGCCTCCGCCAGCCTGTCAACCAGATACCGGGACGAATTGTGATTGATGATCTCGCCGGTAAATACAATGATATCCGCCTGTTGTTCCTCTACTTTTGCAGACAGTCTTGCAATGTCCTGCTCCATAAATTCTGAACCAATATGAATGTCTGCGATCAAAAGCACTTTCATTGTTTCCTGATCCTGACCGGCACAAACAGAATCCGTATGCGAAATAAATGTAATCCTCTTTGTCATATAGAAATCGATTCCTCCAACGATCAAAGAAAGAATAAGGATTACATAAATGGATCTTGATGGATGATTAAAGAAGCGAAAAAAAGCAACCGTACGATTCCAATCGTTTCTTTTTCCCACCGTACGTATGATCCCGCGAACAAAGCATAATATCGGCGTGCATAACATCACACAACGGTACACCGTAACAACCGCAACCAAAAGTTGTTTTCCAATCCCATCCGGGATCCATATTGCTTTGCGCTCACATATAAAAAATGCAGCGAGCAGTATTCCCTGCATCAGGCCATATACCAAATTGGGAATCCGATTGCGGTTCCATAAATGATAATATCGCAGCAGAGAATAACTAAACAGCAGTAATCCTATAAAATAATAGATCATTCGTATCCAAAGCATACTATCATCCTTTTAATATACTACAACCGGAGTCCCTATCTTGACATAACCATACAATTTGGCAGCCTGATCTTTTGGCATATTCACACAGCCATGAGAGCCACCTCGCTGATACAGGTTTCCACCAAAACGACTACGCCAGGTTGCATCGTGCAGTCCCTGACCGGACCAGTTAAACGGCATCCAGTAGTTGACGTGGGTATGATACCCCTGCACAGCCATTGTACCAAGATAACGGTCTCTCTGTTTACCGTATATCCGGTGAACACCTTTCACCGTCTCACGTTCTTTTGTCGGCAAACCGGTAACAACATCCGACTGCATTTTTAATTTGCCATTCTGATAAAACCAAAGATGCTGTTGTTTCAGGCTGATCTCTACATATGTGTCTCCGATATCGTCTTTTCCATGTTGTGCCGCTACCTGCTTGTAAACCGGCTCCAGTGTCTTTGTTTTCTGTGCTTTCAAAAGTTTTGTAATCTTTTTTGTCGTAGCCGATTCATCGATCCACCATCCCATAATACCGCCACGGATCTTGACTTTTCCATCCTTGGTCGAATGGAACGTTCTGGTTTTTCCATAAGTATTGTACTTTTTAGCCAAATTAGAAATATAGGAGGTAACCCATTTCGTATCAAATTTCAGCTTGCCATTTTTATAAGTTAAATGTTTGCCGATTTCATTGCCATC
>CAKREC010000042.1 GCA_934316925.1 uncultured Eubacterium sp. | reverse complement strand
GCTATGGTGCGGGGCGTACAGTCACAGCACATTGCCGCCACGGTAAAACATTTCGCCTGCAATAACAAAGAAACCGATCGGAAAGACAGCGATTCCCGCGTCTCCGAGCGCGCTCTTCGGGAAATCTATTTAAAAGCTTTTGAGATCATCGTCGCCGAGGCAGACCCATGGTGTATCATGACTTCTTACAACATTATCAACGGCCATCGCGCCTCCGAATGCAGCGAACTGCTCCAGGGAATCCTTCGCGACGAATGGAATTACCAGGGCATGGTCACCAGCGACTGGTGGACATTCGGCGAGCATTATAAAGAAGTACTCGCCGGCAATGATCTGAAAATGGCGTGCGGTTTTCCGGATCGTTTAAAAGAAGCCATGAAAAAAGGCCTTATCCAAAGACAAGACCTGATCACATGTGCAAAACGAATTTTGCAATTGATTTTAAAAATTGATTAAACCTGTTTCAACAGTGGGAAGATCATTCCTCCAATGGAATTTCCCAATGAAATAACTACAATACATACAAGAGCTCTTGCTGACCAGATTCCTGCCAGCGCAAAGTAGAACATATCGGCAACGCAGTGTTCGAAACCGCATAAAATAAATGCGGAAATGGCAAGGAACAGGATCACCGGGCTCTTGTTTGTTTTTTCATAACCGTCTACGGCAACAAACATCAGGATTCCACAACAGATTCCCAGGATCAGCAAACTGAGCAGGCTGTCATCCATCTTTACCTGACACCAGGCTGCCGCCGTCTGTTTGATCGATGCGGTAATACGTGCCGGCTGCAGCAAAAGTCCCATCACTACCGTTCCAGCCCAGTTTCCAAGCCAGATCACCAGCAATTCTTTGAGATAACTGCCTTTCTCTTCCTGCAATACAAAGTATCCTACTTTTCCTGTAAACAGGTTAAATCCCTGTGTACAGATCGTAAGCAGCCCTGTCGTAAACAAAAGTGCTCCTGCTACTTTCACATCTGTAGACAGATACAATACACCGCCAACACTAATGATCATTCCCGCGAGCAGCGCCCGCACAAATGTGTGTAAAATATTTCTCATTTTTCTCTCCTCATTCACCTTTCATCCATCCTTATTTCTTCTTATTCATCTTTTTTCGGTCTTCTTCCACAGCTTCTCGCTTCGGTGCAAAAGCCACCAAGTTCACATTTCGGTTTAAAGTATTCATTCACAAGATATTCCCACTCCGGCGAATACGCTTTCAGTGCTTCCAAAAGATCCGAGAACAACTGGCGGTACTCCCAGTAGGCTCTCGTACACATTCTCTGATGAGACATGTCAACAAGATTCCGGAAATTGTGCTTGCATACGATCTTCGTTGTCATGCCCAGAGGCAGCAGATTGGCTGAATCTTCTCTTGCGATCCCCATATCATCGAGTACCCGCAGGCTCTCCGCTACCTGCCCCATGGTGTCCAGATAGATCTTCTTTGCTTCCTCATTTTTCTCAATCTGAGGTGGCAGAATAAAATCAAAACCATGTTCATAATCAATATATCTGGTGCTGCTCTGCAGACGGGTCGGCATACCGCCAAGATGCGTGTACCACTCCCGGATCACACGCGCACTGTATCCGTCTAAGATCATGTATACATCCGGAAATTCCCATGTCCGTCCATGATGGCTCAACAGACAATTGATCCCTCTTTTGTAGCATTTTTCATCATCCGTAATATCCGAGCCATAGCACACGCCGGCTTCTCTTCCGATCATCGTGATCGGCTTTTTCGTTGTATATTCCTGTATCGTAACATTTCCCATCGTAACTCTCTCCATTTCCTGTCTGCATTTACCTGTAGCGTAGCATATTTACCATACTGCGTCAATTTCTGACCGCGATTTCTAATTTTTTCCTTCCGGAATTTTTTTGATCACATGATGATATATCCGGATCAAAAAGGTCAATGAAACAGCAAACGATATGACCTCTGCGATCGGGAACGACCACCAGACAACATGCAGTCCGCCGGTCTTTGCTAAAACATATGCTGCCGGCACCAGTACCACAAGCTGTCTCATGATCGACACAATCATACTGAATACCGCTTTTCCCAGTGCCTGAAATACGGTTCCTGAAATAATACAGAACCATGCGATCAAATAATGTACACCAATGATCCGAAGTGCCGGTGCACCGATTGCCAGAAGATCCGGTGACGCATTGAACAATCCCAACAGTGCCTGCGGAATGATCTCAAAGCACAAAAATCCTACAAATGTCAGACAAAATGCCACGATCATACTGAGTTTGATCGTTTTTACCATTCGTCTGCGCTGACGCGCCCCATAATTGTAAGCAATGATCGGCGTAATGCCGTTGTTCAATCCGAATACTGGCATAAAGAAGAAACTCTGCAATTTGAAATATACGCCAAATACTGCCGTCGCTGTCGATGAAAATTCGATCAGAATGCGGTTCATGCAATAGGTCATGACCGAACCGATCGACTGCATAATGATCGATGGAACTCCAACTGCATAAATCGTTCCGATCAGTTGTGCATCCGGACGAAATCCTTTCATGCTGATCTTTACTTCGTGATTGTACTTAAAATTGCATGTCGCCGCCACAATCGCTGCCACACACTGACCGATCACAGTCGCCACAGCTGCACCGGTAACTCCCATCTTCGGTGCTCCACAAAGGCCAAAGATAAGAATCGGATCCAGAATAATATTGGTCACGGCTCCACTCAGCTGTGATGTCATGCTAAAGATCGTTCTTCCGGTAGAAGTAAGGACACGTTCAAAGAAAAACTGTCCAAACAATCCAAACGAAAAGATCATAACGGTACTCAGATACTCAATTCCCATTTCCATGATCTCCCGATCGGCATTTCCAATCTGGCTTAAATAAAACGGTTTCACAATCGTAAATCCAAGAATCAAAAACAAAAGATAACTCAGGCAATACAAAAATGCGCCATTACTCGCCGTCCGGTTTGCCTTTTTAAAGTTCCTTTCACCAAGAGATTTGGATAAAAGTGCGTTCATTCCCACGCCGGTACCGGTTCCCACCGCGATCAGCAAGGTCTGAAGCGGAAACGCCAGCGATACCGCTGTCAGTGCATTCTCCGACAGTTTTGCCACAAAAATACTATCTACAATATTATATAGTGCCTGTACTAACATTGAAACCATCATCGGCAAAGACATATTAAACAGCAATCTGCCCACCGGCATGGTTCCCATCTTGTTCTCCGCAACCACCTGCGTTGCTTTTTCCTGACTCATAATTTTCCTCCATTCAAATAGCGCCGTCCCGTTGCAATGCGCCTGTCTGTGCAAATATTTTTTATAACTCAATTTATTATGATACCATGAATCGTAGGGGGATTTCAACCTATAAGTAATTTGTTGGCTGTTTTTGTTTTCTATACATGCTGGCAGAAAGTTTTGCGACAAGTAATTCGTTGTCTGCATTTGCTTTCTGTTCATGCTAGCAGAAAATTTTGCGTCTCGTGGGCGCTTACGCGTGTGAGTGCTATCGCACTCAATCCCACTCCACGTCAAAGCTTTTCTGCTTCCATGATGAGAAGCCTAAAACCAGCAACACTTACTTGGGGCAAACTGCTGTTCCGTTGGATCTCAAATGTTTGTTGGTTGTTTTTAGAAGTTCTGAAATTTATCAAATAAATTTTATGACGAGTGGGTTTTGAGTACGTCGGTAGGTGGCACTGGTCGTCTCAGTGCCCCTACCGCTACGCACTCAATTAGCGAGAGCGCCCACAAGGCATAAAATTTCTTGACAAATTTCGGTTTCTAACTAATGTGCCAACAAACATTTGCTTCTGCCACTAATTTCGTGTAGGATAAGTACATACACAATTCGTTTTTACCGTGTGAGGGAGGTGGACTACTGCGATGAATTTATGGCAGCGGCAAGACTGGATCGTGATCGGGCTTGTCTTTTTTGTCGGTGTTTTTCTTACGCTGATGATCTACCGACCCTTTTCACATTTTGATCCGGATGAAACTCTCGTGGTCGAGGTAAGAGAGAATGGATCCATGATCCGGCAATTTCCACTGTCGGAGAATACGGAAGAATCTTTTTCCCTCTCTCTGACTCATGGGGGAACCGGCACCAATACGATTTCAATACAAAATGGCAAAGTCCGGATGAAAGAGGCAGACTGCAGCGATCACGTCTGTGTCCGTTCCGGTGCGATCTCACACGCCGGTGATTCCATCGTCTGTCTTCCACACCGTTTTGTTGTTCAAATTGTGAAAAAAGATGGTACCGGCGATCTGGACGCGATCGTCCAATAAAAGGAGGCACAAGGAGTCATTATGAAAGCATCTTCATCATCCATCCACCGGCTTACACGGCTGGCAATCTATATTGCGGCTGCTTTTCTGATCAGTTACATTGAAAGTCTGGTACCCCTGCCTCTGCCTTTTCCCGGCATGAAACTGGGGCTTGCCAACCTGGTCATGCTTATCGTGTTATACCAGGATGGCCTGGCAGATGCACTCATCGTCTCTGTACTCCGTTCCATTCTTAACAGCCTTACTTTTGGCAATCTGTTCAGTCTTTTCTATGGGCTTGCCGGAGGTATTTTCAGTCTTTTGGTCATGGCATTGCTGCACCGCATAAAAAAAACAGAAAGAGACGACGCTCTTTCTGTTATCAGTATCAGCTGCATTGGCGGTGTGTGTCACAATGCCGGTCAGTTTGTTGTAGCATGGGCTTTGGTTGGCTTTTCTGCTCTGGTGCATTATGCACCATTTTTATATTTCTCCGGTATGATCGCCGGAATCCTAGTCGGCATCTTTGCTAAGCTGTGCTTACAGCGGCTGCCCCATTAACCGCCACATACACTACACGGTGTGAGTCCTTTGGCTTTTGCCGTTACCAGTTTTACCTTGATCATACTGGATCTGAGATACCGGCATCCTTTTTGATGATATTTGGAGCCGGTTTTTGTTATGTAAACATATTGCGACGAACTGCTCGAAGATTTTTTGCTCTTTTTCGTTGCTTTGGAACTTGATCCTGTTGATTTTGTTGATCTACCCGTAGCACGGTAGGAAGAACTTCCACTGCTATGACTCACTTTTTTAAAAGAAAATTTCAGTGTATTACCATTGGTTTTGGCAATGATACATCCCTTCTGGTCAGTCCGGTACACATGATCGGCGTATTTTTCTGCTCTTCTGACAACATTTCGCACCGGGTGTCCATAACTGTTGTTTGCTCCTACCGATATGATCGCTGTTTTGTATTTGGAAGCTAATGCTTTCTTAACAAACAATGCGCCGTTGGCGGTGTCCGATCCATGGTGCGACAAAAGGTACACATCTGAGGCAACCTTATCATTCTCTGCCAGAATTTGTCCCTCTACTTTTGCCGTAGCATCTCCCATATACAAAAAGGAACGGCTTCCATAGGTAACGCGCATGACAATACTGGCTTCATTCGTCTCGGTTCCGGCATCTACGGACAAAATCTTTCCTTTGCAGGATGATGCCAGTTTGATCGTGCTTCCTGTCGTTGGATGTACAGTTTTGACCCCATAAGTCGAAACCGCCTGCAGCAATCGCTTATAGCACTGCGTTGTTGCCTTTACTTTTGGCATAATAACTTTCTTGACATGATACGTTGCGATCACATCATCAGCACTTTCCATATGATCGGCATCCGGATGGCTTACCACCAGCGTATTGATCTTGGTGACTCCCAGATTTTTCAATTGCTGTTTAAGTTCATCATATTCACTGGCTTTTCCTGTATCGATCAAAACAGCACTACTTCCGATCTTGATCAGTTCCGCATTTCCCTGTCCCACATCGAGATATGCAAAGGTAGCATTTTTCAGGCTTTTCGCCTGTGCCGTTGACGGCACACAACATGCGGTGCCAAGCATCATCGATGTCACAAGTAAATATGCGACCCATTTTTTTATTTTTATATGTTTCATCGGAGCCCCTCTTTCCTGTCTGTAAAATAGGTTCCGGCAGCTGTTACCGGAAACAAAAAGGAGGACGCGTAAAAACGTCCCCCCTAGTGAGTTTAGTATACCTCTTTTTCAATTGGTTTGCAAATGTCACTTGCGTTTTTCCTGATCAAACAACGGCACAGCATCCCAGCCAAAATCTTTGTAATATGCCACCGAAAGGTTGTTGTCCTTTACATACATTTTTAGAAATTTCTTTCTGGCAGCTGCAATCCCTTTCTCCTGGTTTTCCGTATACAAAAACTTCGCTCGAAGTCCCGGATAGTCTTTGGTCATCTCCCAGATGTCGTCTCCATAATACGAGCCACCTCTTGGCTGATCCACTGACACCACACGATATGCCCCATCCGTCTTTTTTATATGAAAACAGGATGGGATCTGTGATCCGTTCTCACACTGCAGAATGGTTCCTACCTGACGATATGTGTAATCACCATACATGGCAAAGATCAGATACCCATTTTTCATTTTTACCCGCTTCAATTCATAAACCGCCGGTACCCATACCGTTCCACTTTCAACCTCGCCCTCAGAAGCAACCTGTTCTTTCTCATAAGAAACGACCGCTGCCATTAGCTGGTCGTCACCAGAATATACAAATTCCGGATTTTTCTCTTCTGTCGTTTCCGAATACTCCAGAGTAATCGGCTGGATGACAAATTTGTCTGCTGCCACATCATAGGTGTAAACTTTATATTCATCTTTCTTTACATATAAAAAACTAATCTGCTCCCGTCCAGCGGCATCGGTCCACATCAAAGCCCGGTCGCTGTGTTTACTATCAAAATCGTCCCCATCAAAAATTGCCTTGACGTTGCGCTTGTTCGCAAACCGTGCGGCCGCATACGTATATTTTTGATTTTTCTTGCAAGATTTGTATATCTTGTCTTTCTCATTATCAGAAAGAATCTCATGCGAAAATGTCAGTCCATCCTCGTCCGTATATGTGTATTCATAAACAGAACTTTCCACGACCGTTCCCGAAATGATCTCCTTATTCACATTGAAAATATATAAATTTTTCCCATCATAATAGATATTAGTGCGTTTTGTATCCTCATCAAAATAGATGCAGTCAATCGCCTGAAGATCCACGGTTCCCACCGTCTTTTCCGCCTTCCAGTCATACAGGATCACGCCCCGCAGATTGGCAAACACCACATACTGCTCATCCATATAAAAAATATCCGGCGCGAAAACATCAAAGTGCTGGCGATTGATCTGCCCCGCCTGATCGACAATGTCCTGGCTCGACTGTTCCTTAAGGATATGGGTGATCGTACTCACAATCTTGCCACCCGTTGCCGCATCCACGATCGCACCAGTTCCTACCAGAATAGCAACAGCAAGGCAAGCTGCTGCTACATACCGGATCAGTTTCTTTGCTGAGAACCATCTCTTTTTCCCTGCCAGACTGCCATTTTCCTGCTGCTGGATATTTTCCCATAACTGCTGCTTCTTTTCGTCATTCAATTGCATCTGGGAAAATGCTTTTTTAATCCATTCATCCTGCACAACTCACACCCTCCTTCTCCAAATGAAAACGCAATTTTTTGCGCGCTGTCGCCAATTGCGTCTGCAACGTACTCTCTTTCCGTTTCAGGATTTCTGCCATTTCTTTTACCGTGTATTCTTCATAATAATACAGATACAATACCTCACGGTATTTTTCCGGCAGACGGTATATATGCCGCAACAGCTCATAGTCTGCACTCTCGCTGTCTGTCATCTGCTCCGGCACCTCTCCCAATTCAACTTTCTTTCTCCATGCTGATTTCAAAACGTCTCTACAATAATTCTTGGTCGTCACAATAAACCACGCTTTCTCGTGCTCCATCGAATCAAACTGCTTGTTCGATTCCAGAAATTTTATAAAAACATTCTGCACAGCATCCTCAGCATCACAGACATTTTTGAAATATACCATGGCAATTCCATATATCCGGTCTGCCTGCCGATCATATACTTGCTTTGGATCCATACTAATTCCTCCTATATACTATACGATTAAGCATACCATAAAATCCTGAAATTGAAAAAAGTGTGTAAAAAAAACCTCCTTATCTGCTTATGTTGGTTTTATCCTAACATAACAACAAGGAGGTTTTACACATCGGTAAGTACGATTATGTGTCAAAAAGTCGCATATTGGTGACAAGGCACGTATCCCAGCTGTCTTCATACATTTCGCGGACAATATGAAAACGATACTGGCAGGCAAGAGCAAGCGACAAAACGATCACACCTAAAAGCGCCACCAGTATTTCCTTTTGATATTGAAATGCTTCTTTGTACAAATCATCATAAAATTGTTTGATCGTCTCATAGCGGTCATCTGCTTCGACTGCCATTCCTTTCACGATCACCTTTTTCTGCCGCCTGCTCATTTTAATATTCGAAAACCTGGTCAAGGGAATCACGCGGTCACAAAGCAGCCGCTGCACTGCCTCTTCTGGCTGTACCGCGGTCAACATAAAATACATCGTTGTACTGATCCCATAAACATCGGTATACGCCCCTTTCGGAGCATTTGCTGCATATTGTTCTGCTGCCGAATATCCTCTTTTAAAACACGGCGTCTGTGTACTGCTTTCCCATTCGTCGTATTGTCTTGCCGCACCAAAATCAACTAAAATCCCCGTGCCATCTTCTGGCAAAATAATATTGTCCGGAGAAATGTCCCAGTGCAGCACACCCTGCTGATGCAGATATTCCAGTGACTGCAAAATCGTCTGCATTACCTCCACCACCTGCTCCGGCTGCATTCTTCCATGCGTTTTTACATACTGACTTACATTTTCCCCCTGCACGTATTCCATCACCATGTATGCCGTCTCATTCTGATAAAAGAAATCTTTCGCTCCGACGATACCATCCAGCGATTCAAAGCGCGCCAGAATACGAGCCTCCTGTATAAAACGATCCAGCCCACATTCAAACTGCTCTTTGGCTTCTCCAGGATATGTCATGATTTCTTCCCGGCCTGCCATTCTTGTCGAATACCGCCTTGGAAAATATTCTTTAATGGAAACCCGGCGCTGCAATATCATATCTTCTCCCAGATATACAATGCCGCTCCCACCTTCCTCGATCACATCAACTACTTTATATCTATCGTTCAGAAGCGCCCCCTGTTTCAACCAGTATTCTTCACACTGCTGCCTCATATCTGTGCGTTCTCCCCAAAATAGATTTCCAGAACATCTGCCAGCGAATACATCTCATCCGGCCGGTAACAGGATCCCAGTAAATGATCCAATTCGTATTTATCCTCATCAAATCCTGCCATCTGACATGCTGCTAATATCTGCTCTGCCAGATCAACAAATACTTGTTTCGCTTCCCGCATATCGTAATTTTCTTTCTCCAGACGGCGCATATACCGTTTTTGTGATACACACAGGATCAATGGTAGAATGTCCTGTCTGCCCAGTAAAACACATCGCCGCTGCTGTTCCCGGATCTCATACGTCTTTCTGTCCGGGTCCGGATCATCCCTCACGATCAGCCGCATCAGTTTTTCTTTTTGCGTGGCAATGTTCAAAAGATCCGATAAATACTTATCGTCCATCAAATGAATCTGTCTGCGCGAATATCTTTTCTTGTCAGAATGGATCTTCTGGTACAGATCCGTGTAGAGTTCTGCTAAAAGGTCTGTATTCGAATCCACGGATTTTTTCCCGATCTCCAGAAGTTCCATGATTGCCATCTTCAGTTCCTGAGAAACAAAATCCGCATTTTCACACTGGTTGCTTTTCAGATAACGCGCAACAGCCCGTAACCGGCTCTCACTTCGGATCCCCCATTTGGCGTTCCACTTTTCAAATCCGGTCTCTGACAATAATTCATCCAGCCGGCGCAGCGCATCTGATTTTATTTCTTTTAAAATTTCCGTTTTGATATTTTTGAAATACGACAATACCGTCTGACTGTAGCCTTTAAAATCCTCCGCATGCTTCAACATCCATTCAAGGAACTCCTGTTTCGGAAGATCACAATTGCATCCATACGCAGCCCACATATTGCAAGTAAAATTGTGTTGATTCAAGGTGAAGTCTCTTGGAAATTTGTCTTCAAATTCCCGGATCATCTGCAGACAATCCTCATAGGTCATTTGCTGGTAAAATCCATACAAAAAGATCATCTCCCGATAATCATTTACCTGAAAATCCGGTTCCAATGCGCCTTCCACCAGCATGATCCTTTGCTCTTCCAATGAATGGCCGAATAAAAATCCCAGCTGAAACAGCATCTCCCGGTTGGGGCGTTTAGTCCCGTTCAAGCCAAACCATTTTTTGATCGTCAGTGTTGCTGCCATCCTGTTTTTGCGCGTTCTCTGCAAAAACAGCCGGTACGCAAGGTATCTTTCCTCCTCTGTAAAATGCCTCTGATCTGCTTTTTCTATTTTCAACATTTTTCCCGTAATATACTGGTCAAATCCATAAAACTCTCTCGTCTCTTGCATGTTCACTTTCCCTATATGTATACAATCCTCTCTTTTACAGATAATTATATCATGTCCCTGTCTGTACACGTTTTCCAAATATTAACCTTTTGGAATCCGCTATTTTTGACGTTCCTTCCCTTTTTATTAACCGATATTGGTTAATATTACTGTATACCATTTTCGGTTAATATTCAAGATAGAAAGTGGTGAAGCCAATGATATTGTATGATAAGCTCTGGGACACAATGAAACAAAAAAACATTACCCAATATGCACTTATAAAACATTATCATATAAGTCCTGCACAAATTACCCGCCTGAAGCGGAATGAAAGTGTCAGCACGCATACGATCGACACCTTTTGTAAAATCCTGCACTGCCGGGTAGAAGATATTATGGAGTTTGTGGAGGATTAAAGCCCGGCGATCCTTTTGTGCCTTTCCCGTATATTTTGCCTCCTTTTGTGCATCCTAACCCCAAAGGAGGTGTACAAATATGGAAGACGATTCTGTAAAGTTATTACGGGAATGTAACGCTGGAATTAAAATGGGAGTTTCCTCCATCGACGATGTCCTCGATCATGTTGAAAATGATGATCTGTCCGGAATCCTCAAGGACAGCCGCGACATCCATAGCAAGCTGGGGGATAAGACCCATGCGATCCTGAAAAAATATCACGATGAGGGAAAAGGACCTGCTCCGATCGCCAAAGCAATGTCCAAGATAAAAACCAATCTGAAAACGATGGGCGAAAATCCGGATGAAGCGATCGCCAGCCTGATCACCGATGGATGCAATATGGGCATCAAGTCTTTGTATCGTTATTTAAACCAGTATCCGGCTGCCGATAAGGAGATCAAAGAACTGACGCACGATATTATCCATACGGAAGAAAAGCTTTTGACGGCAATGCATCCATACCTGTAAAAGAAAAGGTCATACCTGGGATTTTCGCATCCCAGATATGACCTTTTTGTCTATCTGATTATTTTTGAATGAGTCTGACAGCTTCTTTCGTTCTTCGGGTTACCTCTTCATAATCGCCGTTTTTTGCCGGGCTGACCATCCAGCTTCCACCACAGGCAATAATTTTATCAAATGCCAGATATTCTCCCACATTATCCTGCGAAATTCCTCCGGTCGGCATAAAACGAAGATCCGGATATGGGGCAGCCACTGCTTTTAACAGTTTTAAACCTCCTGCCGCTTCTGCCGGGAAAAATTTCACAACATCCAGATCACTTGCGATTGCATATTGCATCTCCGTTGGTGTCATGCAACCGGGGATCACGGCAACATTTTCTTTCTGGCAATAATCCACGACTTCCTGTGAATACCCGGGACTAACAATAAACTGTGCCCCGGCGGCCAGCGCTCTCTGTGCCTGACTGGCATTTAATACGGTTCCGGCACCGATCAAGGCATCCGGATACGTCTTCGTCATCGCATTCAAGGCTTCTTCTGCTGCCGGCGTTCGAAATGTAACCTCTGCCGCAGGCAGTCCTCCCGCGATCAATGCCTTCATGATCTGCAGTCCCTGTTCTACGCTGTCTGCTGTCACAACCGGGATCAACCTGATCTCCCGGATCTTCTCCATCACATGATTTTCTTTCTTCATTGTTTCACACTCCTATCTCTTAAATTCCCGGATCGTTTGCTGGATCGTTGTATAATCACGTTCAAACAGTTCCTCGCTGATCTGTTGATGCAGGGATTCCTCCGGTATTTTTTCCAATATCTTCTTGCGGACAAAATCCTTGCTTTTCTGTCGATAGGCAGGCATCCCATTGATCTGTTGGATATGCGCTAGTTCCGGTCGCCACAATATCTTGATCTTATGTAGCAGCTTTGCCTTTGGATTTGCCGCTGCCTCCCGCAGCATATAAAAATCGCACTCGCCCTGGATCTGTTCAACCGTGATGATCCCCCACCACTCCGGCACATGCTCTTTAATATGATGTGCGTGGCTGGATCCAACTACAACCACATTCTGGTCAAAAAAGCGGTCATAATCTTTAACCTGACGCTGCAATCTGGCATAGGTATCCGCGTCACTTTTAATCTCGATCCCCACCAGCCGGTCCGGAAGCACCATCACAACATCCGCTCTGGATTTGCCCATCGTCTTTTCTTCGATAATGCGCATCTTATGATACTGTTCTTCCAGATAATCAAAAAGTGGCTCTCGTATATCTTTATCTTTTAGCAGTTTTTTCATCTCCTTAAACTACCAATCTGTAGTAAATATCAGTATCATCTTACCATATTTACTCAAAGATATACAGAGCCACTCGGTCTTTTTTATGAAATACTCCTAACGGCCTCCCGGTCCATTTCCTCCCGGTCCGCCATTGTTACCACCTGGGTTACCGCCACCACCAAAAGAACCGCTTCCAGTGGACATACAGGTTGACGTAAAGGTTACGGAGTCACCCTTTGTCAATGAATTCAAGCTGCTGCCATAATATACGGTGTAGGTACTTCCCAGCGTTAACGCCTCACAGGATAATACAACGGACTGGAACCGTTTTGTCGGACAAGCCGTCATCACCGTATTTCCTGAACTGTCCTTCAATACAACGTATGTATTGGCATTCTGTGCCGATGAGAGCCGCACATTAACAGATGGCTGTGTGGATCCGCTCGTTGGCGATACGTCCATTCCCATCGCTCCTGCTGCGATCAGTGTACCACCGGATATTTCACATACACAATCCGAACTGTCACCATAATCCAGAGCACCATTTCCACCATTTGTCGGTCCATTTACCGTAACCGTTCCTCCTTTAAAGAAAATGTTTCCATTGGAGTCAATGCCATCTCCCTCGGCATCCACAGTAATCGTTCCGCCATTAATGATGATCTGATACTGTGTGGATGATGCGGAATCTCCTTTATGGAAATTGTCTCCCGGAAACTGTCCGGCACCGGTTGTCGTGGAACTATCGCTTCCACCTGCTGCGTTGAATCCATCATCTCTTGAAGTTACATCGATCACTCCGTCATTCACGGTAATGTCGCCACTCTCGAGTCCTTCATAGGATTCTGTCACAACAATGTTGCCACCATTTATGATCAGTCCCACATCTGAGTGAATACCGTCATCTCCGGATACCAGTTTAAAGGTTCCGCCATCGATTTTAATCGATCCATTGCAGTGGATACAATCATCTGCTACCGAATCATTGCTGTCACCACTTGCACGGGAAGAATTATAGGTTGCTGTTGTGTCTGCCGTGATCGTTCCTGCTGTTTCCGGTACATAGACTGTCGTTCCTGCCTTAACTGCCTTGTAGCTTCCGTCCTGCGTGGAGGATGCTGCATTCTTTGTCGTTGCTGACAAAGTTTTCGGATTCAGATACAGGGTCCGGTAAGCCGAAATTCCGTCTCCGTTTTCGGAAATTACGGTAATATCAGCCTGATCGATCTCCATATTTCCCAGTTCTGCCAGCGTTGAATCTGCTGCTACATCCGTTGCATCCAGTGTCGTTTTAATCCCATCTGCATTGGAATGAACAGAAACGACGGCATCTTTTATCGTAAGTCCTGTCTTACCGGTAATTCCATTGTGTCCGGCCGCACTGCCATCCGCTCCGCTGACCGTAACGCAGGCATCTAAAATCTTTAATTCATCGGTACATTTAATTCCATTTCCATTTTCCGACGTAATGTTTAATGTTCCACTGCCATTTATGGTCAACGGAGTTTTCTTTGATACAATTCCGGCTGTGTAGGTCGTTGAGGTACTGTCATCGGCATCACTTCCCGTTGCGCCCGTATCGGTCAACGTATTGGTTGTATTTTCTGCTACTGTGATCACCGCTTTTGTAACGTTACTTTTGATCGTGATCAGACCGGTATCCGAAACCGGTGCCGTATTGTTGGATGAGGTCAGCCGTACCCCGTTCAAGATCAGATGGACGGTTCCTGTCATCGTATCATCGCTGTATTTTACTTCGATCAGTCCATCGGTTGTTTCTCCCTCTGCCGACTGGATCACATAAGTTCCCGGTGCGGTAATGGTAAGTTTATTCTTTTTGCTGATCTCATAATTCGATTCTGTAACCTTGCTTCCTGTCGCAGAAGAAGACATCGTCACCGTGGTTGCTTCCTCTGTGGAAATATTTTCATCGTCCTCTGTGTAAGCCGTTCTTGTTGGCTCCACATAATCGGCTGAGGAATCATCTCCTTTGTACTGGCTTCCCGGAGTAGGGGACGGCGACGGCGTCGTAGTTCCGGATGATGCTGTCGGACTTGGCGTTGCCGTCGTGCTCGGCGTCGCTGTCGTTGTTGCCGAACTGCTTGAAGACGATGCCTGTGTCGACTTGGTCTTAATCTTATACTTGTACTTCGCAATCGCCGAAGACTTTACTTTTTTTAAAGTCTTTTTGGTAACTTTTTTCGATGATTTTACCGCATACACTTTTAATGTTTTTGTACTTTTAAAAGTAAACTTCTTCGTTTTCCCTGACTTGATCTTCTTGCTGGTTGTCAATTTTTTCCCTGTCGTGTAGTAAACAGTGTACCCTTTTTTTGCCTTTACTTTAATCGTAACGGCTTTGGTATATGTTCCTGCCTTTTTCGAAATGGTGTAACCTTTCCGGGAAACACCACTGCTGTTTGCTGCCTGTGCCTTTGGTGCCGGATTCACTCCACCGGAGATAACCAGCCCCAAAGATAATACGCAGGCAATTGCTTTGTTTCCTTTGCCCATGTAGGTTCCTCCTTTTTTTCTATTGATTTTAAAGTAGAAACCTTAATTAAACTTAAAAAACATCGGGCAAATATAAATTATTTTCCATAATTTGTAGTAAAATGATCCAGTTTTTTCTCAAATTCTTTTGTTGTTTCTGCAACTACTGCTTCCGTGTAAAGTTCACTTTTCGCATAATTATGTTGAAGGGATCGGATTTTTCCTGCCAGACGCTTTGGAACCTTGCCAAGATTTTCCTTTAACACCTTGATAATCTCTTCTGCATCGTCGTTGCCATACCCATTCATATCATATTTCCAAGGGAAAACATCATTCCAGTCACTCATAAAGTCATCTTTGTAATCCTGCACCCACGGGCAGGCATACTGTTTCACTTCACATTTCAACCATTCTTTAGATGACAGTGCATCACAGTAAGCATACGCGGTATTATGAGCGCAATATACTTTTCCTGAATGGATCTTCTCAAGTTTTGTGCAATTTTTAAAAGCAAAATCTCCCACATCATAAATTCCTTTTGGGAGTGTGATCTCTTTCAGATTTTTTGCTCCCATAAATGCGCCATCTCCAATGTAAACGACTCCATCAGGTATGCGGTATGTCTGATCCTGCTTGCCCGCCGGATATGCCAGCAGCACTCTTCCATCTTTTGTATATAAAACACCATCTACACTTTTCAGATAAGGGTTGTCTTTTGATACTTCTATTGCTTTCAATTTGGTATTGTTGCCAAAGGCAGCACTTCCTGCCCACCGCACCGATTCCGGCAGCACAACCGTTTCAATCTTGTCGCAGTCCATAAAAGCGCAATCATAAATATCTCTTGTTCCATCCGGAATCGTTACCTTACCTTTTTTTGTGATCGGGCAAGCATAAACTCCCTGGCTTTTGCCACCATACATCAAAAGATCGCCGTCTGTGTACAACTTATTGATCCCCTTGTCACTGGCAGCAGCATTTTCCTCTACTTGAACTTCTATTTTTTCTACTTGTGGACATCCCGCAAACCACGACTGGTATTGTGGCTGTATTACGCTCTCACAGTCATCATCTTCCACCTCAACGGCCGAAGCATCCAACAGACAGGCGTCTCCCCGAAGCACCATTTTCGTCACTTTTTTCGCCGTAACATCCGGAAGATAGTTGGACTGCTCCACATAAACCGTATCCCCCTCTACACGATATGCGTTATTATTTTTTCCTTCTTCCACCGCATCTCCGGTCACTGTCACTTCTGCAGTTGGCGTGGCTGTTGCCGCAGTCTTTCCAGATTCCACCGCCGGATCTGCCCCTGCTGTACCACATCCCACCAGCAGGAATGCTGCCATCACACATAAACCCCATAATTTTTTGTTTTTCATCATAACCATCTCCTGTCTTTCCTTATGTTACCACCCTTTATGTATATAACGATTATAGCACAGGAAATGTTGCATCGGAATAGATGTATCGCGCAAACCGTCAGAATCTCGTCGTGAACGACATTGACTTGGATGTGCCTTCTCCCTCATAATAAATATATGGTTTGTGCAGATGCCAG
>CAKREC010000041.1 GCA_934316925.1 uncultured Eubacterium sp. | reverse complement strand
TATTGAAACGCTGATCTTTGATGAGATCGATGTTGGTATTAGTGGAAGAACGGCACAAAAAGTTTCAGAAAAAATGAGCGTTTTGGGAAAAGAACATCAGATTATCTGTATTACCCATTTATATCAGATCGCAGCGATGGCAGACCGCCATTTTGTCATTGAAAAAGAAGTGACAAAAGATGCTTCCGTTACCAACATCCGACCATTGAATGAAGAAGAGATGATCGTCGAGCTGGCACGGATCCTTGGTGGTGTGCAGATTACGGATGCGGTATATGAGAACGCAAAAGAAATGAAACAATTGGCGACAAAGCAAAAAAATTATAAATAGAAAAACATAAAAATCATTTCATTGATCCATACTAAATAGAGCTTACAAGCAGTAGGCTCTATTTTTTTTGAGGGGAAATGGATATATGAAGGCATTAAGAAGATGGTTGATTGTTTTTTTAGTATTGGATCTGGTTGTGATCGGTGTACTGTGGGAATATTCGCTGGATCGAATTCCCAATTCGTTATATTTGTTTTCAGGGGACAAAAAACAGATCTCGCTGCCTGCTGGCTTCTCGGTGGAAGAGTCAAAGGAAGTATTAAAAACGACGAATCAGGACAGTGGCTTTTCTATGGCATCGGAAAAACTTGGAACGTACCAGGTGCCGGTCAAGTTTTTTGGATTGTTTCAGGTAAAAAAAGTCAATGTAAAAGTGATCCGTGAGATGAAAGTAGTACCCAGCGGCGAGCCGATTGGAATTTATGTAGAGACAAAAGGACTTCTGGTGCTGGGGTGTGCAGATGTGCAGGGAAAAGACGGCTTGGTTTACAGCCCCGGAAAAGATGTGTTTATGTCCGGGGATTATATTGTGAAATGGGACGGAGAAAACGTGTCTACCATAGCGGAACTAAACAAAAAAATTCAAAAATCCAAAGGGAAAAAGACAAAGGTTGCGATCAAAAGGGGAAAGAAGGTACTTACTGTTTTGATCAAACCTGTTTTGACCGGAGACAATATGTATAAGATTGGAACCTGGGTCAGAGAGGACACGCAGGGGATTGGAACATTGACTTATGTCACCGAAGCGGGGGATTTTGGTACACTCGGTCATGGAATAGCAGATTCGGATACCGGCACACTGTTGAATCTCAAAGATGGAGAGTTGTATCAGACAAGAATTCTTGGGATTACCAAAGGTCAGAAAGGAAAACCGGGAGAACTGCAGGGATACATTAATATGGTTGCGGCAAACCAATATGGCAAGATTGAAAAAAATACGGAATTTGGTGTATTTGGAAAGATTGCCGATCAAAAGAAAATATCGGGAGAATTGGTATCCCTTGGCATGAAACAGGAAATCAAAACGGGAAAGGCTTATATTCTTTCTTCTCCGGACGGATCGACAAAAAAATATGAAATAGAAATTGAACAGATCTATATGAATCGGAATGATAATAAAAGCATGATCGTTCATATTACAGATCCGGAGTTGTTGAAAAAAACAGGAGGAATTGTGCAGGGAATGAGTGGAAGTCCTATTTTGCAGAATGGGAAAATGATCGGTGCAGTCACGCATGTTTTTGTAAAGGACCCGACAAGGGGGTACGGGGTATTTATTGAAAATATGATCGAAGCGTCAAAATAGCGGGAAAAATCAATTGAAAAACATTGGAAAATTCAGTATATTGGGTATATCAAATGAACAACAATCAGGAGGAATGTTAGTATGTCAATTCAACGGGTGTCAAAACACTATTTAGGGGATATGGTGCTGATCTTTGAACAGGAAACAGATTATAAGCGGGTCGGATTTTATATGATGCCTGCCGCAATGGAAGATAATGATGTCAGTACACAAAAGTTTTACCGGGTCAATAGCCTTGCCCAGTGCAAGCTGATGGGGGATATTTACCCGAATTGTTATGGGCATGGACAGACGATGCACAATTGTGAGACGGCAAACTTATTTGAATATGATTCGCAGAAAGAGGAAAAGAATAGAAACGTGACAACGATCACGACCGTCATGAAAGATCGTCGTGGTTATGAATTGGATAATATCATTACATATTATGAAGGCGAAGAGAGTTTTGAGATGAAAAACGTCTTTTGTAACCAGAGCGGAGAAAAAGTTACGTTGGAGATGCTGTCCAGTTTTGAGATGTCGAATATCACTCCGTTTACTGAAGGAGATGCACCGAATTCTCTTCTTGTCCACCGCCTCCGCAGTAAATGGAGTCATGAGGGAAGGCTGGTAACGGACACGGTAGAGGATCTTCAGCTGGAACCAAGCTGGTCGAACTGGTCGGTTGGCGTTGAGCGGTTTGGGGCAATCGGTTCGATGCCGGTTTTGAAATATTTTCCATTTGTGGCAGTGGAAGATACGGCGCATGAGGTGCTCTGGGGTGCCCAGCTGGCGCATGAATCATCCTGGCAGATGGAGGTGTATCGTCAGGATGACGGTTTACATATCAGCGGTGGACTGGCAGATCGTGAGTTTGGTCACTGGATGAAAGACATTCAGCCGGGAGAACAGTTTGAGACTCCAAAAGCGATCCTTACGGTTTGCAAAGGAGATGTAGATGATCTTTGCAATCGTCTGGTGGCAGCAGGAAAGAAATATCTCAAAGAGGTTCCGGAATCCGAGAATCACTTGCCGATCATCTTCAATGAATACTGCACAACCTGGGGATGTCCTTCCCATGAAAATATCAGCGGAATTTTAAATTCGATCAAAGACAAGGGATTTGAATACTTTGTGATCGACTGTGGCTGGTTTAAGGAGGACGGTGTGCCGTGGGACATCAGCATGGGTGACTACAATGTATCACCGACTTTGTTCCCGGAGGGACTGGAAAAAACAGTTTCTGCGATTCGGGATGCCGGTATGAAACCGGGAATCTGGTTTGAGATAGACAATGTGGGAAGTGCCGCAAAAGCATACCATAAAGAAGAGCATCTTCTTCACAAAGATGGAAAAGTTCTCAGTACATATAGCAGACGGTTCTGGAATATGAACGACCCATGGGTTGATGAATACCTTACACATAAAGTGATCGACATGCTCAATACTTATGGCTTTGAATACATGAAGATGGACTATAATGATACGATCGGCATTGGCTGTGACGGCTGTGAATCACTGGGAGAGGGACTCCGGAGAAATATGGAAGCTTCGGTAGCATTTGTTAAGAAAGTAAAGGAAAATGTTCCGGGTATTATTCTGGAAAACTGCGCTTCCGGTGGACATAAACTGGAGCCTCTCATGATGAGTTTGTGCTCCATGGCATCCTTTTCCGATGCACATGAAACGGAAGAGATTCCGATCGTAGCAGCCAATCTTCACCGTGCGATCCTGCCAAGACAGAGCCAGATCTGGGCAGTGATCCGGGAAAAAGACTCCCTCAAGCGGATCGGATATTCGATTGCTAACACATTCCTTGGCAGAATGTGTTTATCCGGCGATGTAAATAATCTGACAAAGGAACAATGGGATGTGATCGAGAGAGGAATTGCATTTTACAAGGAAGTATCCATGATCATCCGGGATGGTAAGAGTTATCATCGCTGTCCTAAGATCCGAAGTGACCGTCATCCGGAAGGATATCAGGCGATCGTTCAGAAAAAGGAGGATGGCGAAGCACTGGTTACGATCCATTGTTTTCATGGGGATCTGCCGGAGTCTATACAGGTTGATGTACACGATTGCGGTACACAGATCAAACAGGTATATAGTTATGATGGCAAAGCACAGGTTTCCTGTGAGAATGGTATTCTGACGTACAAGCCGACCGAAAATATGAATGCTGTTGCGATCCACCTCAAGTGATCCCAAGAGACTGTCGTTTTTTGGGGGGAGATGTCTAAAAATTAAAAATAAATTAAAAAATAATAAAATAAAATTATAATCTTGACTTGATTTATCGAAAAATAGCGGTTATACTGTACCTAAAAGTTGTTTATAAAAAATTTATATTTTAATTGGAGGTATAGGAATGACGAAACTGAAAGTATTGATTGTTGATGACAATAAAAGAATGACTTCTTCGCTGGAATCAATACTCACGGATGACGATGAAATTCAAGTTGTTGGAAAAGCAGAAGATGGTCAGGAGGCTTTGGGGATGATCCGCGAAACAGAACCTGACCTTGTTCTGCTTGATCTTATTATGCCTAAGCTGGACGGGATCGGAGTTCTGGAGCATCTTCGGCAGGATGCCACCTTGAAGAAAAGACCGGAGGTTATTGTTGTTTCCGGTATTGTTCAGGATGGGATCACCAACCGGGCATTTGAATTAGGGGCGGCGTATTATATCTTAAAACCGTTCGACAAACAGATGATCCTGCGACATGTTCAGTATTTCAAGCCAGGCGTGGCCAATGCCTATGTCGGAAGAGGAAAAGAACAGAGTCGTCATGATGAACTTGTTCGTTATAACCTGGAATCCAATGTTACCAACATCATTCATGAGATCGGAGTCCCGGCTCACATTAAAGGGTATCAGTATCTGCGGGATGCCATCCTGATGTCGGTGGATGATCAGGAGATGTTGAATTCGATCACAAAAATTCTGTATCCTTCCATCGCCAAACAACATGATACGACGCCAAGTCGTGTGGAACGTGCGATCCGGCATGCGATCGAAGTGGCATGGAGCCGCGGCAAAGTGGATACGATCGATGAACTGTTTGGCTATACGGTGAATAATGGCAAAGGAAAACCGACCAATTCTGAATTTGTAGCCATGATCGCGGATAAGATCCGGTTAGAACAGAAGCGGCGGGCATAACATAAAAATAAAAAAATTGTGAAAGAAGGCTTTTTTGCTTTCCTCTGCAGGTCAAATATAGTATAATATAGACAGGTATTGGACTATAATGTAAGAAAGGGGAGACTAGCGTGAAGAAAGTTTTATTTGCAGCTTCTGAGTGTGTACCGTTTATGAAGACGGGAGGACTGGCAGATGTAGTTGGTTCTCTGCCAAAGTATTTTAACAAAGATGAATTTGATGTTCGGGTTATGATGCCAAAATATACAGCGATTCCGCAGCAGTATAAAGACCAGATGGAGTATATCACCAATTTCTATCTGGAATTATCCTGGCGTAGACAGTATGTAGGAGTGTTCAAACTTGAGTTAGATGGCGTGATTTTTTATTTCCTTGACAATGAATACTATTTTTGTGGGGACCGCCCATACGGGGAGATCTATCAGGATATTGAGAAATTTGCTTTTTTTGACAAAGCAGTACTGTCAACATTGCCGGTGATCGATTTCCGACCGGACATTATCCACTGTCATGACTGGCAGACCGGATTGATCCCGGTTTACCTGAAAGATTCGTTCCAGCAGGGCGAGTTTTTCCGTGGGATTAAGACGATCATGACGATACATAATCTCAAATTCCAAGGTGTTTGGGATTTAAAGACCGTGATGGATACGGCAGGACTCGATGCTTATTATTTCACATCTGACAAGTTAGAAGCCTATGGAGATGCCAACTATCTCAAAGGTGGTTTGGTATATGCAGATCAGATCACTACGGTCAGTGACACGTATGCAGAAGAGATCAAGATGCCATTCTATGGGGAAAAGCTGGATGGCTTGATCAATGCAAGGGCAAATTGCCTTACCGGCATTGTGAACGGTCTGGATTACAATGAATACAATCCGGCCACTGACCCGCTGATCGAACATCATTATGATGCAAGGACATTCCGCAAGGAAAAGATCAAGAATAAACGTGCACTTCAAAAAGAACTTGGTCTTGCGCAGGATGACAAGAAATTTATGATCGGTATTGTTTCCCGTCTGACAGATCAAAAGGGATTTGACCTGATCGATTATGTCATTGAAGAGATCTGTGCAGAAGATACGCAGTTAGTTGTACTGGGGACAGGGGAAGAGAAGTATGAGCATCTGTTCCGTCACTTCGCATGGAAATATCCGGACCGCGTATCGGCGAATATTTATTATTCCAATGAACGGTCACATAAGATCTATGCTTCGTGTGACGCGTTTCTTATGCCGTCTTTGTTTGAGCCTTGTGGCTTAAGCCAGTTGATGAGCCTGCGATATGGAACGGTTCCGATTGTGCGTGAGACAGGAGGTCTTCGGGATACGGTACAGCCATACAATGAATATGAAAGTACCGGAACAGGATTCTCATTTGCCAATTATAATGCGCATGAAATGTTAGATACGATCCGTTATGCCAAGAGTGTGTATTTCAATCGAAAGAGAGAATGGAACAAGATCATTGACCGTGGCATGGCGATGGACTTTTCGTGGAATAATTCAGCCAGAAAATACGAAGACTTGTATAATAGAATGTAAATGTTAAAAAAATCCATATTTCCCCTTGAATTTTCAAGGAGATTTGGGTAAAATAATACTAACGAGTTTGTGTAAAAATTAACAAACTAAATCTTTAACTATTATTAGGAGGAAATATCATGTCAGTAAAAGTAGCGATTAATGGTTTTGGCCGTATCGGTCGTCTCGCATTCAGACAGATGTTCGGTGCAGAAGGTTATGAAGTAGTAGCAATTAACGATTTGACAAGCCCTAAGATGCTTGCTCACTTGTTGAAGTATGATTCTTCTCAGGGTAAATATGAGAAGGCTGATACTGTATCCGCAAGTGAAGATTCTATCACAGTTGATGGAAAAGAGATTAAGATCTATGCATTCCCAGATGCAAACAACTGCCCATGGGGAGAACTTGGTGTAGACGTAGTTCTTGAGTGTTCCGGATTCTATACATCCAAAGAAAAAGCTCAGGCTCACATCAATGCAGGTGCTAGAAAAGTTGTTATCTCTGCTCCAGCAGGAAATGACCTTCCTACAATCGTATACAATACAAACCACAATACATTGAAAGCAGAAGATACAATTATTTCCGCTGCTTCTTGTACAACAAACTGTCTTGCTCCTATGGCAGACGCTTTGAACAAATATGCAGAGATCCAGTCTGGTATCATGGTTACAATCCATGCTTACACAGGTGACCAGATGACTCTTGATGGTCCTCAGAGAAAAGGCGATTTGAGAAGATCTCGTGCAGCAGCTGTTAACATCGTTCCAAACAGCACTGGTGCAGCAAAAGCAATCGGTCTTGTTATTCCAGAATTGAACGGCAAATTGATCGGTTCTGCTCAGCGTGTTCCTACTCCTACAGGTTCTACAACAATTTTGACTGCTGTAGTTAAGGGTAGCGACATCACAGTTGATGGAATCAACGCAGCTATGAAAGCAGCTTCTAACGAATCCTTCGGATACAACGAAGATGAGATCGTTTCTTCTGATATCGTAGGTATGAGATTTGGTTCTTTGTTTGATGCTACTCAGACAATGGTATCCAAAGTTGCAGATGACTTGTATGAAGTACAGGTTGTTTCTTGGTATGACAACGAAAACTCTTACACAAGCCAGATGGTTCGTACAATTAAGTACTTCAGCGAGTTAGCTTAATTTAGATGGGATTTCGTTTCATTTAGTTATGATCCTGAAAGGGTCCGGTCTGTTGGGCCGGACTCTTTTATTATTACAATGGAGGTCTGTTATGTTAAACAAAAAATCAGTAGATGATATTAATGTAAAAGGACAGAAAGTTTTAGTTCGTTGCGATTTTAACGTTCCTTTACAGGATGGAAAGATTACCGATGAGAATCGTCTGGTTGCTGCGCTTCCTACGATCAAGAAATTGATTGCAGATGGTGGTAAAGTGATTCTTTGCTCTCACCTTGGTAAGCCAAAAGGAGAACCAAAACCGGAGTTGTCATTAGCTCCAGTAGCAAAAAGATTGTCAGAACTGTTAGAACAGGAGGTTGTTTTTGCAAAAGATGACAATGTTGTTGGCGAAAATGCAAAAGCTGCTGTTGCTGCTATGAAAGATGGCGATGTTGTTCTTCTTGAGAATACACGTTATCGTGCAGAAGAGACGAAAAATGAGGATGCTTTCTCGAAAGATCTTGCTTCTCTTTGTGACGTATTTGTAAATGATGCGTTCGGTACTGCTCATCGTGCTCATTGTTCCAACGTAGGTGTTACCAAGTATGTTGACACTGCTGTAGTTGGTTATTTGATGCAGAAAGAGATCGATTTCTTAGGAAATGCAGTAAATAATCCGGAAAGACCATTCGTGGCTATTCTTGGTGGATCAAAAGTTTCTTCCAAGATTTCTGTAATTGAAAATCTTTTGGACAAAGTAGATACTCTTATCATCGGTGGTGGAATGGCTTACACATTCTTAGCTGCACATGGTGAAGAGATCGGTAAATCTTTGTTGGAGGAAGATTACAAAGAGTATGCTCTTAACATGGAAAAGAAAGCCGCTGAAAAAGGTGTTAAGCTTTTGATTCCGGTTGATAACATTGCAGCAGATGAATTTTCAAATGATGCAAACATCAAAGAGTGTGGCCCTGGAGAAATTCCTGCCAACATGATGTGTCTTGATATTGGACCTAAAACTGCTAAATTATATGCAGATGCGATCAAAGGGGCTAAGACCGTAGTTTGGAACGGACCTATGGGATGCTTTGAAATGCCTAATTTCGCTAAAGGTACGATTGCGGTAGCACAGGCTATGGCTGATCTGGAAGACGCTACGACTATTATTGGTGGTGGTGACAGCGCAGCTGCCTGCAACACATTGGGCTTCGGCGATAAAATGACTCATATTTCCACTGGTGGCGGTGCTTCTCTTGAATTTTTGGAGGGAAAAGAATTGCCAGGTGTTGCTGCAGCAAACGACAAATAATTAAAAGATTGCGGCGATTTAGTTGATTGCCGCAATTTTTATAATGTGAAAGGGGTAAGCATTATGCGTAGAAGAATTATTGCTGGGAATTGGAAGATGAATAATACACCAAGTGAGGCAGTTGCTTTGTTAAAAGAACTCCTTCCATTAGTGGATAATAAGGATGTTGATGTGGTGTTCTGTGTACCTTCGATTGATATTTTTCCAGCATTAGAGACAACAAAGGGTAGTACTATAAATATTGGGGCTCAAAATATGTACTACGAAGAGACTGGTCCGTATACTGGTGAGATTTCACCTAAAATGCTCACAGATGCCGGAATTCACTATGTCATTGTCGGACATTCAGAGAGAAGAGAATATTTTGCAGAGACGGATGAAACTGTAAATAAAAAAGTTTTAAAAGCTCTGGAGCATGGCATTACACCGATCATTTGCTGCGGTGAATCTTTAAAACAGAGACAGCAAGGTGTATATGTTGAATGGATCTGCAGCCAGATCAAGATCGCACTTCAGAATGTCACAAAGGAGCAGGCAAAAGAAGCAGTGATCGCTTATGAACCGATCTGGGCCATTGGCACCGGAGAGACAGCATCGGCCAGCCAGGCAGATGAAGTATGTGGTGTGATCCGTGAACTGATCTGTAAGATGTATGATGAAGAGACAGCAGAAAAGATTCATATTCTTTACGGCGGCTCTATGAATTCAGAAAATGCGGCAGAACTTCTTGCGGAACCGAATATTGATGGTGGTCTGGTAGGAGGAGCGTCCTTAAAACCGGATTTTGGTAAAATCGTAAATGCATAGTTTCGAAATGAAATATTTATTATAGTTAGCAGTAAAACGTCACGAATACTACCATTGGAATCGTATTTTGTGGCGTTTTATTGTTTTTGTGAAAAAAGTATTTGACATATAATATAAGATATGATAATATACCAATTGTGTCTGACACAGATGCAAAATGCGCGAGTGGCTCAGTTGGTAGAGCACGACCTTGCCAAGGTCGGGGCCGCGGGTTCGAGCCCCGTCTCGCGCTCTTTTATTTTATAAAGTCTCAAATGATTTCATTTGGGACTTTATTTGTATTTTAGGGTACATTTGAAATTCAATCATGAAAAAATTGCAAATGTGAATGGAAAACGATATACTATACGTAGTGTTTTGAATTTATAGAAATGGAGATAAATGATATGGATAATTTTACATTTTATGCACCGACGTATTTTGATTTTGGAAAAGGAGCCGAAGAGCATGTGGCAGAGCTGATCACAAAATTTGGAGGAAGCAAGGTATTGCTCCATTATGGTGGAGGCTCGATCAAACGGAACGGATTGTATGATCGTGTCGTAAATGTATTACAGAAAGCGGGAATTCCTTTTGTTGAGCTGGGAGGAGTAAAACCAAATCCAAGAAGTGGCTTAGTCTATGAAGGCGTGGAACTTTGCAAAAAAGAAAAAGTAGACTTTATCCTGGCTGTCGGTGGCGGAAGTACGATTGATTCATCCAAAGCGATCGCGGCTGGAAGCTTGTATGACGGCGATTTTATGGATTTTTACCGTGGAAAAGCAAAAGTAGAGAAAGCTCTTCCGATTGGAACCATTCTTACGATTGCAGCGGCCGGAAGCGAAGGATCTCCGAATACGGTTATCACCGATGAAGAAACGCAGATCAAGAAAGGAACGAAAAGTGATCTGCTTCGTCCTAAATTTTCGATATTGAATCCGGAACTTACCTGCTCACTGCCACCGTATCAGACTGCTGCCGGCGCAACAGACATTATGATTCATATTTGTGAACGTTATTTTTCCAATACGACAGAAGTGGAAGTGACCGATCGATTGTGCGAAGGTCTTTTGAAAACGATGATCTATGAAGCGCCTAGAGTTATGGCGGATCCGAACAATTATGATGCCAGAGCCAACATTATGTGGACAGGTATGCTGGCACATAATAATGTCTGTGGTGTAGGCCGCGTTCAGGACTGGGCAAGCCACCATATTGAGCATGAGCTGTCTGCACTTTATGATGTGACTCACGGTGCTGGTCTGGCTGTGATAGCACCAAAATGGATGCGGTATGTCCTGGAGATCAATCCGGACAAACTTGTGCAGTTTGCTACACGTGTATGGGACATTCCGTTGGATGAAAAAGATCCAAAAGCAACGGCATTAAAAGGAATCGAAGCATTTGAAAAATTCTTGAAGAGTATTGATATGCCGAGCACATTTGCAGAGATTGGCGCAAAAGAAGAAGATATAGAAAAAATGACGGATAAGTTACTTGGCAGTCGCAAGACAGAAGGAAACTATGTAAAGCTTGCGAAAAAGGACGTTATTGCAATCTATAAAAGCGCTTTGTAAAGGCGAGGGGCGCTACATTATTCAGGAGGAAAACTATGGATCAGCAGAAGTTTTTACAACAGATGGCAGACTTGATCGAGCTTGGGCGTACCAAGGAAAATCTTCTGACAAAAGAAGAGGTTGATGATTATTGCTCTGATCTGAATTTGACAGAGGAGCAGCAGTCATTGGTTTATGCTTATCTTTCCGAACATAATATTGAAGTTGACGGAGCGGAAAAGAAGATCACCGAATCAGCAGATGGCAGGAAAGAAAATAAAAAAGCAGATTCAAAATATTTGAAAATGTACTGGGAAGAGCTGGAGCAGTTGCCAGTATACACGGATCCGGAGCGGGAAGCGTTATTTCTTTCATTGCGTGGTGGCGAAGAAGGAGCTGTGGCGTCTGTTGTGGAAGCACACTTGTCACATGTGGCAAAGATAGCGGATCAGTACAAAGGCCGTGGTGTATTGCTTGAGGATCTGATACAGGAAGCTAACCTTGAACTGATGACCTGCGTAAATATGCTGTGTGGCAACCAGGAGGTACTGGATTATTCAGTTGCCATTGATCATGCGGTAAAAAGCCGGTTGATCGAGCTTGTGGATGAGCAATTATCTGATGATGACAGTATCCATTCGGTCGTTGCAAGGATGAATCTTTTACTGGAGGCAACCAGAGCCTTGGCGGAAGAATATGGCCGGGTAGCGACCATGGAAGAACTCATGGAATTTACGCATATGGATCGAGAAGAAATTCAGATGTATGTAGATTTTTCCAAGGATAAGATCGAACTGGGTCAGGGAGAATAGACTACATGGAGACTATTTTTCAACTAAAAGATATTGTAACTCCCATATGCGAGTGGTATGGGAAAAATCATAGGAGCATGCCCTGGCGGGATGCTCCTAGTCCTTATCATGTCTGGGTTTCGGAGATCATGCTGCAGCAAACAAGGATTGAGGCAGTAAAGGCGTATTATGCAAAATTTATTGAACGATTGCCACAGATCCGGGATCTGGCAGAGATATCGGATGAGGAACTGCTCAAATTGTGGGAGGGACTTGGTTATTACAGCCGCGTGAAAAATATGAAAAAGGCGGCGAGACTTGTGATGGAAGAATATGATGGGGCCTTGCCGGATTCCTATGAGGAATTGAAAAAACTTCCCGGAATCGGCAATTATACAGCTGGGGCAGTTGCTTCGATTGCATATCGTGTACCGGCGCCAGCGGTCGATGGCAATGTGCTTCGTGTTCTGATGCGGTATCTCAACTGTGAAGAAGATATTATGAAGATGGCGTTGCGTCACAAAGTGGAGCGATCGATCATGGCGGTAATCCCCGGAGATAAGCCGGGTGATTTTAACCAGGGGATCATGGAATTGGGAGAAACGATCTGTATTCCAAATGGAATGGCTAAGTGTGAGCAATGTCCGATCCGGGAAAAATGTCAGGCAAGAATTCAGGATCGGGTAATGGAATTGCCGGTAAAAACGCAGAAAAAAGCGAGAAAAATTGAAAAGAAAACGGTGTTTATCCCTATGCAGGGCAGTCAGGTTGGCATCTGTAAACGATCGGATCGGGGACTGTTAGCCGGCTTGTGGGAATTTCCATGGGTAGAAGGAAATTTCACAAAAAAAATATTGGAAGAATATTTACAAGAGCAGGATATTTCTTACGGAAACATTCAAAAGCTGCAGCCGGTGAAACATATTTTTTCACATGTGGAGTGGCACATGAACGGTTATTGTGTGGAAATGAAGCCAGATCAGGCAGGAAAACTGACACAAGATATTGTATGGGTGTCAAAAGAAGAACTGGCAAATGATCTGGCACTTCCGGTTGCATTTCAGGGATTTTGGAAACAAATATACGAAAAATAAGGGAAACTACGGGCTTTATAATGCTTTTTCTCCTTTTCTACTACGATAGTAAAAACACATGATGTGGTAGGGAAAAAACAGGAACAACAAGAAAAAACACAAAATATAGTTTTTGTTGTTTACAAGAAAAAGGGGGAGTGTTATAATAAGAACCGTAGTTTTTTTATTTAAGTAAAAGGGAAGAAAGGGGTTCTCAAAAGTGAAGGTTATAAAGAGAGACGGACGAACCGCAGAGTACGACAGAAACAAAATTTTAGTTGCCATTCGAAAGGCCAATGCAGAAGTGGATTCTTTTGAAAAAGTGCCAGATGACATGATCGATGGTATTGTTGCCAGCATTGAAAACATGAAACGGGATACGATGCAGGTAGAAGACATTCAGGATATTATTGAGCAGAAGCTTATGGCAGCAGGAAAGTTTGTTCTTGCGAAGAAGTATATTATTTATCGTTATACAAGAGAATTGGTTCGTAAAGCCAACACGACGGATGACTCCATTATGAGTTTGATCCAGAACAGCAATAAAGATGTTATGGAGGAAAACTCCAATAAAAATGCGTATGTAGCAAGTACGCAGCGTGATCTGATCGCCGGAGAGGTGTCGAAAGATTTGACTAAGCGTATGCTTTTGCCGGAGAAGATTACAAAGGCTCATGAGGATGGCGTTTTACATTTCCATGATATGGACTATTTTATTCAGCCGATCTTTAACTGCTGTCTGATCAATATTGGTGATATGCTCGACAACGGCACCGTTATGAATGGCAAGCTGATCGAGAGTCCAAAAAGCTTTCAGGTGGCATGTACGGTCATGACGCAGATCATTTCTGCGGTAGCAAGCAGCCAGTATGGTGGACAGTCGGTAGATACGAGACATCTGGGCAAATATCTTCGTAAAAGTGCTTTGAAGTATCGTGCACATTACACTGAAAAGTATGGGGATAAAGTATCGCCAGAGGTGATCGAACAGTTTGTGAAAGACAGAGTCAGCGATGAGCTGCGTTCCGGTGTCCAGACGATTCAGTATCAGATCAATACCCTGATGACGACCAATGGACAGAGCCCGTTTGTTACCCTGTTTTTGAATCTGGACAAGGATGATCCGTACATTGAAGAAAATGCGATGATCATTGAGGAGATCTTACGACAGAGACTCGAAGGAATTAAAAATGAAAAAGGTGTTTATGTAACACCGGCGTTTCCGAAACTGATCTATGTTCTGGATGAACACAATGCTCTTAAGGGGGGCAAGTACGATTATATTACGAAACTTGCGGTTAAGTGTTCTGCCAAGCGGATGTATCCGGATTACATATCAGCCAAGAAGATGCGAGAGAACTACGAAGGCAATGTATTTAGCTGTATGGGCTGCCGGAGTTTTCTTACTCCATGGAAGGATGAGAATGGCGAATACAAATTTGAAGGCCGTTTCAATCAGGGTGTTGTAAGCATCAACCTTCCGCAGATTGGTATTCTGGCAAAAGGAGATACCGAGTATTTCTGGCAGCTGCTGGAGGAACGGTTGTCTCTGTGCTTCGAAGCACTTATGTGCAGACATCGTGCGCTGGAGGGAGTGACAAGTGATGTAAGTCCGATCCATTGGCAGTATGGTGCGATCGCCCGGTTGGAAAAGGGTGAGAAGATCGACAAACTTTTGCACGGTGGATACTCCACGATTTCTCTTGGTTATATTGGTTTGTACGAGGTTACAAAACTTATGACGGGCGAAAGCCATACGACGGAAAAAGGCGGGGTGTTTGCAAAGGCAGTTATGAATCGTCTGCGTCGCGCGACCGACACATGGAAAGAAGAGACCGGAATTCATTTTGGACTTTATGGAACACCGGCAGAAAGTTTGTGTTATCGTTTTGCTGAGATTGACAAGAAGAAATTTGGCGAGATCGAAGACGTTACGGACAAAGGTTATTATACAAATTCATATCATGTAGATGTCAGAGAAAAAATCGATGCGTTCAGTAAGTTTGATTTTGAAGCGCAGTTTCAGGTGATCTCTTCGGGTGGTGCGATTTCATATGTTGAGGTTCCAAACATGCAACACAATCTGGAAGCCATGGAAGAAGTTGTAAAGTATATCTATGATAATATTCAGTATGCTGAGTTCAATACAAAATCTGATTATTGTCATGTATGTGGCTTTGACGGCGAGATCATCGTAAATGAAAACCTGGAATGGGAATGTCCAAATTGCGGCAATAAGGATCATGACAAGATGAATGTGACCAGACGTACCTGTGGATATCTGGGAGAGAACTTCTGGAATGTTGGAAAGACCAAAGAGATCAATGCCAGAGTTCTTCATTTATAAAATATATAGGATGAAATCGAGGTAATTTAGGTATGAATTATGCTGATATCAAGCAGTATGATGTAGCCAATGGCACGGGAGTAAGAGTTTCCCTTTTTGTCAGTGGATGCACCCATCACTGTAAAGAATGCTTCAACAAAGAAGCATGGGATTTCAATTATGGTAAACCATTTACTGATAAAGAGATTGAGGATATTATTCAGTACCTGAAGCCGGGATACATAGCAGGGTTGTCCCTGCTCGGAGGGGAGCCTTTCGAACCTGCTAATCAGGAGGGGCTCCTTCCTTTATTACGAGAAGTTAAGAGCACATATCCGGAAAAGAATATCTGGTGTTATTCCGGATATCTGTTTGATAAAGATATTTTGGAACATATGTGCAAAGAATCTGCGATTACCAGAGAATTGCTTTCGTATATTGATATTTTGGTGGATGGTGAGTTTGTGGTGGCTCAAAAAAATCTCAAAGTAAATTTCAGGGGATCTGACAATCAAAGAATTATAGATGTCAAAAAATCACTAGAGACCGGTGACGTTGTTCATTGGGAAGGAGAAATTGTTTAACATGAATAAAACAGTAGTAAATTTTAAAAAATTGGATAAAAATGCAGTCGTACCGCAGTATGGTACTGCATATGCAGCAGGAGCTGATCTGTATGCGTGCATGGAAGAGGCTGTTTCAATTCAGCCGGGAGAGACCGCTTTTATTCACACGGGAATAGCAATGGAAATTCCGGAAGGACTTGTTGGTCTTGTATATGCACGAAGTGGACTGGCTTGTAAAAAAGGGTTAGCACCTGCAAATAAAGTTGGTGTTATAGACTCGGATTATCGTGGGGAGATCATGGTGGCACTTCACAATCATAGTGCAGAAGCAATTCTTGTAGAACCGGGCGAACGTATTTCACAGATGGTGATCGCGCCATACATTTTTGCTGAGTACCATGAGGTGGAAGAACTGAATGAAAGTGTCCGTGGTGAGGGCGGTTTTGGCAGCACGGGTACGCACTAAAGATGTGGTTGTGATATAATGAAGGCAATGAGCCAAGCGCGAAGCATTTGGCGAATGCAACAACGATCATAAGCGAAGCTTATGATATATTGATTTAGAGCATATAAAGTTGTTTCGAGAAAAATTTTCTTGGAGCAACTTTTTTATGCCTGGATATTGCTTCAAATTGTATGAATAGCCGGGAGAAATCTATTTATAATAAATAAAAAATGCAACATTTGATACTAAAATGTTGCATTTTTCTTTTGACATTATATATATCGGAGTGTCTTTGAAATACTTAACACCTTTTTAAAATTTTTTGGATAAAAATTTGCTGAGCATTTTTTCTACTTTAAAAGGTGAATACAATAAACCTGCTACAGTATGGTTTTCTGGTACACTTCGTCCTTATCAAATTGTTGAATTCCCAAATACCGTTTTGTTATTTCATAAGAAGAATGGTTAAAAACACTCATCAATAATGCGGGAGGCGTCCCGTTTTTCCAGGCGTGATAACCAAAAGTCTTACGCAACGAATGACAGCTGATATGCTGTTCGTCCAGTCCTGTAGCATTTGCGGCTTTTTGAATAATGCGAAAGGCCTGTGAGCGACTGATCGGACAATTTTTTGCCTTTTGGCTGAAAAAGATATAGTCATTTTCAGCGGGATTGCCAATTGCTTTCCGATAAAATTCCAGTGACTCGATAGATGCTTTATTCAGCGGAAAAATATTTTCTTTTCCCGTTTTACATTCAATAACAGTAATGTGTTTTCGGTAATGGTCGTCTTTTCGAATATCCTGCCATTTTAAATTCAAAATATCCCCAATTCGCAGGGCAGAATTTAAGCCAAAGACGATAAGAGCATAATTTCGCGGCTTTTGTTCGATTGTTTTGTAATAGTTTCTGAAATTTTCCAACTGTTGTTTGTTTCTGATTGGTTGTGTTGTACTCATAAATAAGCCTCCTCGTCCTATTTGTATATGCAACATTTTAGTATCAAATGTTACATAAATACAAGACAGGGAGGTCTTTATTATGCTTCGATTATCTGTAAGTACCGAAGAGTATCTGATGATTGGTGATGATGTAAAAATCGTTTTTCTGGGAGGAAGCAATCATCATATGCGAATTATGATCGACGCTCCGAAAGATGTGAATATTCTTCGAAGTACCGTTTTGGAAAAGAAAAATCCGGAGCTGAAAGAAAACAAAACTGCATATTATGCAGAACCTAATCTGCCGGAACGCTATCGAAAAAAACGAGGAACAAAACCGGACAATCACTAATGGTAATAACTGAAAGGGTGGGGCTGCCGGGCCCGCAGTCTTGTCCTTTTAGATATTATAAAATAGAAAACAAAAAACATGCAACGCTACAAACGGATTTGTGGCGGTAAAACAAGGAGGTAATTATTATGATCGTACAGCACAATATTTCATCTATGAACGCTAACAGACAGTTAGGAATCGTA
>CAKREC010000040.1 GCA_934316925.1 uncultured Eubacterium sp. | reverse complement strand
AATACCTGTGCAGTTTCAATATTCTTAAGAAGTGCACGATATCTTTCCTCATGGTGCTTCTCAATCTCTCCTACAGCTCTGAATTTTGCAGCAAGTTCTGGAAATCCTTCTTCCTCCGCTGTTTTGGCAAACCCTTCATACATATCTGTCCACTCGTAGTTTTCACCTTCTGCAGCAGCAGCCAGATTTTCTTTTGTGTCACCAATTCCGGCCAGCTCCTTGAACCACATCTTTGCATGTTCTTTCTCATTATCGGCTGTTTTTAAGAATAATGCTGACATCTGCTCATAGCCTTCCTTTTTTGCAACAGAAGCAAAATAGGTATATTTATTTCTTGCCTGTGATTCTCCTGCAAATGCCTCCTGTAAATTTTTCTCAGTCTGTGTTCCTGCGTATTTGTTTGCTGCCATTTCCTTTACCTCCGTTTTCTTTATTACTTTTTCAAAATCTGATGCCGGATGTTTACACAAAGGACATACAAAATCATCCGGTAATTCTTCTCCTACATACTCATATCCGCAGATTCTGCAACGCCATATTGTCTGACCATCTTCTGTTTTTCCTACTGCCTGTGGCTTAGGTTTTATATGATTCTGATAATACTCGTATGTTACAGAAGGGATATCACTTAGAACTTCCATATCTGTTATTTCACCAATGCAGTGTTAATGATACAACCATTATCCTTTTCTTCTTCTCTGGCAGTCAGTACAAATAATCCGTAACTCAGCTTATACATCGCTTTTTTATCCATTCTGCTCCTCCTTTATCTTCTCCCTGCATCTCGGACAAATACCTTTAAAGGAAATATCATATTCCCAAAAATCGATTCCATGCGTATCATGAATTCTTTTCATTAAATCCGGTATTTCATCCATATCTACATCTGATACCTCACCACATTTTATACATCTCACATGATAATGATTTTTCAGTGTGATATCAAACCGATTTGCTCCATCTGGCACTTCAACCTTTCTCAGAGCACCTTCTTCTGACAGTACATCAAGATTTCTATATACTGTTCCTTTTCCAATGGTAGGATATTCTTTTTTTAGAAATTCATATACTTCATTTGCTGTAACATGCCTTTTCATTTTATATACAGCATTTTTCACAAGATCTTTCTGAATTGTATTTCTTCTGTTAGTCATTTGTCCTCCTTATTAGGATCGGTTCTTAATTAGAAGTATATATCAGGGCTCTTAAAATATCAATACAAAAATAGTAATAATTACTATTTCAAAAAATAACGATAGTACTCAGTAAGTATTTTTTTTTGCCATATATCTGACCATCTCACCACGAGCCATCTTGGCATATGTACCTTTTGTTACCAGTTTATCCCCTAATTGTTCACAAAATGTAACCGTAATATATCTGTCTTTATCTGACAGATATTTTTCTATACATTTCGAGTATTCTTTTGATGCAAGATTAATCATAACCCTGTCGTCGTCAATCACTGAACGATATAATCTTTCACCCCAGTAATCATATAGATTCTTTGTATCTTCTATTTCTGCTTTCGCCTGCATCTCCAGGCGATAAGGCGTTACACCATCCATCGGTTTTAGAACACCATAAAATGCAGATAGTATCCTCAAATGATTTTGTATATAATCAAACTGCCGGTGTAAGCATGTTATAAAGATCCATATTTTCTAACCTGTTGAAATTCTGTTCTGCAATCTTGTCATTACATTTCCAGATGGACTTCAGTTCTTCTTTTGACTGACTTTTCAGCCAACTCAATATCTCCGCCGTCCTGTCAATAAATTCTGGCAATTCAACTGGTGCTATACTGTCTATATCAGTAATTATTTTTTTTGCAGGTGATAATATAATCTTCATCCCCCTCTATCGTTCCATTGGGATAATATGTAAACTTTTCTTCACATTCTGGATTCAACGGCGACACAAACCGATCCTCATCATACTCATTCTCCTCTTTAACTAGTGTCATAGTGTTTCCATTTTATAAACGTATATTTTTATGTTATCGCAATATGATTTACATTACTATCTTCACTTTCTTTTTATTCTCACTATACATATAAACCCAAAATCCTTAAAAGGAAAAGAGATCGCAAAAAAAGTCTGCCATAAAGCCTATAACCACTTTACAGCAGACCATTTTACAACACTGTTTTCTAGTTTTTTAAAAAGCGTTTAGCATCCACGCTTACGCAAGACAGCAGGTCGTCAGAACTTTACTTAATGTTAATTATAAATAAATTTTACAAATTCAGGATCACACCCCTGTACCGGATTTTAAGGGTTTATTTGGCTTATTATAAGACAATGCTTTTCCTCCGCGCTGCTGCCGGAATCATTCAACCAGAGAGCTACACCGTCGGTAAAATCTTCATCGACCAGATACGCAACTTGGATCGTTATCGTACCCGTTGACGCTTTAACTGCCCAGCTGCTCTTTCCGCCAAGATTATCTTTCACATAGCACGGTCCCAGATCCGTCAGAGCATCCTCCACCTTTTCCGGTCGGTTGTAGTCATCATCATAACTCTTTGCGTAAATTTTTCCATTCTCTTTCGTCACAAATTGCAGGGAAGGAATGTAAAACTTACCATCTTGTGCATTTGCGGCAGAATTTTTGACTTCCAGCGTTACATAAACAAGTTTCGATTGGATTTTTTCTGTCTTAGCCACTTTTTGTTCCGGACTTTCTACGCCGTCCCCCCATTGCAATAATTCTCTGTCATATTTCTTTAACTTACCGTCTTGGGTTACCAAGGATTTCCGATCAAAATGCTTTGTGATAAACGCCTGTTGATCCAACCCGTTGATATTGTCCAAAACTTGAACTTTTTTCACCCGGTAAGTTGTATGATCGTAGGTTGCCTCTTTCGTATCGTAGTATTTTATTTCTTCCATCTGCGTTGCTGCTTCTGATTTCATGTGCCAGGATGCGTTTTGACTTTCACTGAATAAAACATACTCCGATGCATCGTCCTTGTTATCGGTCGGCTCAATCGTGACTGTTTCCGCCAGATGAATAAAATCCTCTTTTGCCAGTCCGTTTTCTGCAGCAAATTCAAGAATATATCCGTAATCTTCTATAAAAATATAAAGTACCTTGGAATAACTTGTTTTATAACGGTCTTCATTTTTATACTTCGTTCCCACAACCGAATTCAGGTCACAATATACTGCCTTTCTTCCATTGATCGTCATAGTCTCATGATCCGCAATATCATAATTCGAAATGGTTTCCTGCATATCGCCATCAAGGTATTGCAGTTCATACCAAAAGTCCTTTCCGCTTTCCTTACGCTCTTTATATTGGTATGACATCATCGCATGATCCTTTTCCAGGATGTAATCATCCCCGAAATCAGCGGTAAGCTTGATATACTGTTGTTTTACTGGATCGGAATTTTGCTTTTCGGTCTTTTGCATCTTCATATCTACATGGTATTCCCCTTGCTTTTGAACAGTAGTGGTAAAATACCGATAGATTTTCTGAGCAGCATATACCCCTGTCGGCAATACCAATGCCAGCATTAAACAGGCAGCAACCGCAACCTTTGCTCTACTCATCAGAAATGTTGTTTTCTTACGCTCCTTCCCTGTTATTTCCATGGCAATCCGTTCCCTGGCTTCATCAGAAATATTTATTTTTTCATATGATCTTTTAATCTTGTCTTCCATCCCAATGCTCCTTTCTATGTCAACTTTTTACTCCAACTCTTTTTTCAATATTTGTTTTGCTTTTTGTAAATATGTTCTTATCGTCGACTCTGGTTTTGCCAGTAATTTTGCGATTTCTCTGCTGTTATACCCTTCATAGTAGTATAAATACACAGCGGTTTTATATTTTTCAGGAAGTGCCATAACAAGTTCCATGATCTCATCCACCTCTGAGCCGTCATTCCCGACAACCTCCGTATAATCATCCAGATTTTTTCTATGATTCCACCAATGTTTCAGCATATTTTTGCAGCAGTTTGAGGCAGTCACGATCAACCAGCCTTTTTTGTGCGCTTCCGAATCAAAGGTATGACTGTGATGGTAAAATTTCATAAAAGTTTCCTGTACTGCATCCTCTGCATCCATATGATTCTTCATAAAAGAAAAGCACAATCGATATATTTCATTGACGTATAATTCATAATCCTTTACAAAACTTTGCTCTTTGCCGGTACCGTTCAAAGAATTCTTCATTACTCTTCTCTCCTCCTTTCACTATAGATACAATCGAGTCCCATAATGTGTCGAAACTTTTTTTATTTTAACATAAAAAGGTGCTGCCATATATAAAATACAGCAACACCTTTCTATAATTTGTTAATGAAACCTCACCCTTTAGCAATCCTTTTTTTACGTCGGTGGAAAAGGGAAACATTTAATCTCTCAAACATCCAATTGGTACTATTTTTACTCCCGAATCCGTTGTGTATGCCATATTGGCATTGGCACATATCACAACTAATGCCGAAGGTTTCCTATATATATCACGAGGATGAGCCTCATTTTGCAATGCCCTGTCATTATAATTTTCTATCACATCGTTAAATCTCAACAATGACTTTTCCGCTTCCGGTATTTTATTCATTCCTGTTTTTATTTCTATAAGGGCATACCGACCATCCGCCATCTGATAGACAGCATCTGCTTCCATGCCCATATTATCTGTATAATGCAATATCCTTGCATTGTGTTTTTCCGCATAAACAAGCAAATCCCTTAAAACCATATTTTCAAAAACATGTCCAAACAAATCTAAATCGTTAATGAAGTAATCAGGACTTATTCCCAGTGCAGCAAGTCCAATAGAAGGATCTATAAATATATGCTTTTTAGCTGACCGAATAGCCGATTTTGACCTAAGGTGTGGTGTCCACGCATCAATATCCCGAACTACAAATAACTTTTCTAATGCATCTACATATGAGAAAAGGGTAGTATCTGTAACATTTTGTGTTGCCTTTACATCTGCAAATATATTTTTCTTTTTTGCTGTGGTTGCCATATTTCTTGCATAGGACCACAATAATGCCCGCGTCCATTCCGGGTTCCTACTTATTCCATCGATGGCTGAGATGTCTTTTCTGTAAATTTGTTTATAATAATCTTTAGCAATTTCAAGTTTTGCCATATCTTTTTTCAGTGCCATACACCTTGGCCAGCCACCTCTACATGCAGCGAAAAAAAGAGATTCTAGATCACATCCTGATATCATACCGTCTATATCATAATCAGCATCTTCAAGGATCCGAGATAACGATACTGTTCCATTGGATTCTCCCGTCTCAAATAAAGTCATAGGATACATCGTTACCTCTGTTATTCTGCCGGTCCCGGTGTGCGGTGTATTAATCTTTTTACTTGTTGACCCTGTTAAATAATACTCCCCCACACTTTCTGGATTATCATCACACGCTTTCCTTATCGTTCCCCAGATTTTCGGTGCATCCTGCCACTCATCAAATAAAATAGGTCCTGGGTTTTTCAAAAACAGCCTGGGCGCAGTCTCTGCCACCGCAATATACCCATCTCTTTTGTCCTCATCCTGAAATTCAATAACTGTTTTGCATCGTTCCTTAGCAGTTCGAGTTTTTCCGCATCCTTTTGGACCTGTTATGCTTATGGCATTAAATGCCTCAGCCTTTCTATCGATAACATCATCCAACACTCTCCTGATATACTCCATATCCAGCACACTCCTTTCCCTATCAGTATACCATTTCATTTCTTAATTATGCAAGTTTGTTTTAGTAATTTCAGTGTTTTTGTTTTAGTAATTTTGCCAGTTTTATTTTAGTAATTTCTAGTGTTTTTTTTTAGTAATTTCTAGTTCTTGCACTCTCCCTTTTTACACAATTTATTCCTTTCACTATCGATACAATCGAATCTCATAATGTGTCGAAACTTTTTTTATTTTAACATAAAAAAGGTGTTGCCATATATAAAATACAGCAACACCTTTCTATAAAATCTTATTTAATTATAACTATTTATTTGTATATAATACCCCATCAGCATTAACAAAATAATAAAATTGGTTCGTATCTCCATCTTTAACAATAGCATTATAAACCACTGTCGTGTCGATACTAAAAGATTCCTTTGTATTAATTATGATCTCTTCGGCACTTTTGCCTGTTTCAATCGATTCAATGGATACCGTCTTCGAACCATCTTTCAATGTAAACATTTCGTTTCTCAAAACAGATGTATCGATTGCCCCATTTGATTTAATCACAATTCGTTTGTTCTGACCATCTGAAACATCTGCCTTCAATGTAAATATCCTGCTCGATGGAACCTTAAAATCAAATGTTGTAGAAACTTCTTTTTCCTCATTGATAAACGCACTAACTGTATATTTGCATGCACTTGTTGGAGCAGAAAATGCAATGTCAACAAGACCATTTGTATCGGTTTCTGCTTCCGTATCATAAACTACATCACTAGTATCATTTCCAACTTCTTTTGTAATATGATAAGTTACTTTTTGTCCATATACCGCATTATCATAGTTATCAACCACTTTAAGATATGCATGCATGATATTTTTTGATGTATTATCATATTTATTTGATACCGCAAATGTAGTTCCTGATGATTGCAATATGCTCAAAGACGCGCCATTCGTATTCCATGAAATAGGTACAATTAACGCATATGAACCATTAGCAATGTCTCCAGTTCCAACACTGACATAATCTTTATACTCATAATTATCTTCTTCATTGTCCGTGTCTTCTGAGGCATTCTCTTTTTCTGTTGCAACAGTAATGACGCATTTCTTATTTGAATTTATATAACCATTTAATGCAAATTTTTCTCTGGACGATCCTGTAATTATATTGGATAACCGATATACACCATTCGAAATAACATCACTATCAACTGCCGCATTTCCTTCATTAACATTTTGCATTCCTATTTTAATATTTGTAATATTAGTAATTACCCGATTATCATCATCCGCTCTACCAACTACTTTTGTACCAAGCAGCCATGTCGTACCTACCTTATAGGATGATGTTGCAGTTGTTATGTCTTTTGTCGCTCCTAGCGTATCATATTCTTCACCATCAATCTTGTTCTGATAATATACACCCGGTTCAATCCAATAAATGTTTGCATAATCTTCCTCAAGCATTTGATCCGCAACTGATATAAATATTTCATACTTTGTACTGCATTTTGCATTTATATTGGTCAAATCCAATGCTGAATTAGATCGCAACGAAAGTTTTGCCTCACCATTTGAATTCGTTCGAATCTCCTCTTTGTTTGTAATAACACTTTCATTATCATAATTCCACACAACGGAAGCATCTTTAACAAGATTTCCCTCAATATCTTTTACAATTGCTGTTAATTGCACGTCTTGTCCTGCAACCGCATAAAAGTCCTGTGCAGTATCCTCAACTTCTGTCGGAATCGGCGACCATTGAACAGAAGAGCGGACTTTATATGTTATATTTTGCAGCGTGTTTATGGAAGCTACGATGTTAATATATCCAGCCGATTTCGAATCAATTTCATAATTTCCATTCGAATTTACTTTAGCAGTATATTTATTCGCTGACAACGGTTTGATTTCTTCAACAGTTGCAGAAATAGCAGAATTCGGATCCTTCTCAGCAAGCACGTTTGCATTATCTTCTGCTATCGTTGGATACAAAAATGGATCTTTTTCATTATTGTTTGTATCTTTTACAGTAATAATTGCATTGCCCGTTGCTGGATATGTAGGATATGATACGTAGTATTTGTATCCGGAAACATATTTATCACCCAAATATGCTTTCGGATTGCTTAATGTCTGTGGTGCTGTATATGCTACATCTTCCACATCCCAACTAACATCGTCTGTTAAACGAATAATTTTACTTTCCTTGCGAGTTGTTGATTTATATGGTCCTTTTGCCTGTGTTACTGTATAACCAATATTAGTATCCTCGTTTACCTGTCCCGCGGATTCCACAAAAATCTTAACATCAATCTTATCCGTTGATTGAAGTCCATCAAATACTGATTTTTCAATTTGAACAGTCTGACCACTCTCTGTTGTTTGAATATCACTCAATGATTTAAAAGATCCCGAAATAGGGATATTCGTTCCTGCCTCATAACATCCAATTGTTAATTTTGAATATGGTGATAATTCAATTTTTCCGAAGGTCAGAGTAAGATATTGAAGTCCTCCCGGCACATCTTCAAGAGTATATGCCGAATCTACCCCTGAATATACAGAATACTGGTCACTTGTATAATTGATTTTTTCTTCATAATCACCTATTATTGTTGCTTCCTCTGAAGATGGTAAAATAAGCATTGGTGCTGCATCAAATTCTATCGCATGATTCTTCAGTGGTACTGTCGAACTAACCTGCTGATCCACAACATATTCCTGATAATATTTTTCATCTACATTTGCACCAGCAACCGTAGTCAACATGGTATCCATATTGCCTCCCGCGCGTTCAATTGGCAAATAATCAATCACATTATGCTGATTATTCACGGTAATCGCAGGCGTAGTATATCCACCATAAGAATTCTCATTTCCAATTAATATCTGACCAAAAGTAATGGATACATCTTTCGATAAATCTGCTCCACCAGCTCTTATCGTCAATTTCAAACTAGCATATGCTGCATCTGACCAGTTTTTTGCATCATCAATTGTAGCATTATAATCAGATGTAGAATACTGTGATTTCAATTTGATGTACGCAGTTCCAGTTCCTTTACTGTTTAAATCGATTGTGTCTTTTTCCAATTCATAATAGCTCGCATATCCTGAAATCCCCTTCAATTCAAGTGATGCTGTATCATTTCCAAATGGTACTCCATCTTTGGTAACAGTAACACGAATTTGTGCTCGTGTTCCAACCAATACAGTATTCGGATAATCATCTAAAGCGTTCTGAACATTAGCCTCAATCTTATCAACATCTTTTTTCGAATCATCAACGACTTCAAATGTACAAGTTTTAGAAAAACCACCATCAACTGTCTCTACGGTAACCGTTGCTGTTCCTTCTCCCATCGCTGTTACCGTTCCGTCTGAATCAACCTTGACAACTTTTTCGTCTGACGATGTCCATGTTACTCTTCTGTCTGTAGCATTGCTTGGACTTACAGTTGCAATCAATGTTGTTGTAGCACCGACTGCTAACCGCGTGGACTCACTATTCAACGAAACACCACTTACCGATATAGCCTTAACTTTTATCGTAATCGTTCCATTAACACCATTTGAAGCAGTAGCTGTAATAACCGCATTTCCAGATTTTCGTGCGACAATCAGACCATTATCATCAACTGTAGCAACCGCTTCATCACTACTAGTCCAAGTTATCTTTGTAGCAACATCAGACGGAATAACCATTGCTGTCGCTGTTGTTGTATCTCCTACAACTAACGATGTCTGTGCAGCTGTAACGTTCACCTGCGTAACCTCTTTTTTGGTGCTAGGTGTTTCGGTTGGGTTCGGAGTCTGAGTCTCTTTCACTGGCTTTTCTGTCGTAACCCCCACAGCCGGACTTACCACAACCTGTATTTTCTTCGAGATTTTTTTCTTTTTCTTATTCTTTCCAACTGTCGTAACAGTAATGGTCGCTTTACCAACCTTTTTAGGTGTTAAGCTGATTTTAGAAACACCTTTTTTGTTTGCCTTGCCTACTTTTACGGAAACAATAGCAGACTTTGAGCTTTTTACCTTGACTTTTTTACTAGCTTTTCCTTTTACAGCTACCGTTGATTTCAATGTTATCTTCGGATCACCTGTTTTTGCTTTTATCTTTGACTTTGACAGCTTTAAACTCTTTACATACTTCGTAGTCGCAGCATCAGCATTTATACTCGGCATAGTTCCAACCGATGTAACAGCTAATGCAAAGGATATTGCTGCAGCCAAAATACACTTAAAACTCCTTTTTCTTTTCATAGACTTTTCTCCTTTCATGTAAGCAATTGAAGTTTCCTTTTTATTATACTCCTACCCTCGTTTTTCTCTTTTCCAATTATTCATCTTATACTATCCATATATCTTGCAAGCTACAAATAAAAAAGCTGATGCCTCTTCCACATTACCATGTAGAAAAACATCAGCTTTTTATTTTTTATAATTTTTTATTGCTCTCTCTCAGCAAATTTTCGCTTAAAATCTTTTATGTTTTTTGCAATGTCACCACTGAAGATCTTGGTACCCGCCACAAATACATTCGCCCCGGCGTCCATGATCTCATCGATGTTGTCCAGATTTACTCCTCCATCTACTTCAATATCAATGTCCAGATTTCTATCAGTAATGATGCGTCGAAGTTCTTTCACCTTTTGGAATGTCTCCCGCATGATCTGTTGTCCACCATACCCCGGATAGACCGTCATAACAAGAATCATCGACACCTTTTCAAGCACCGGTAAAATAGTCCAGACCGGTGTATCGGGACTGATCGCGACACCCACTTTTTTGTCCATGTCCCGTATGGCATCGATCGTATGCTCCAGATTGGAACATGCCTCTGCGTGAACGGTAATGCCATCTGCTCCGGCAATCGCAAAACGCTCCACGTATTTAATTGGTTCTTCAATCATCAAATGAACATCGAAAAACAACGCCCCACTCTTTCGAAGTCCTGCTACAATGGGAAGCCCAAATGATAAATTCGGTACAAAACTTCCATCCATTACATCGATGTGTACATAATCCGCTCCTGCCTCTTCGACAATATGTACTTGATCCCCAAGACACGCCACATCAGCTGCCAGGATAGATGGTGACAATTTATATGTCATTTCCTATTCCTCCAGTTTTTTCTTCTTTCGCTTTCCGCTAATTCCTGATACATTTGAACGTAGTTTTCATAACGGTTGCGACAGATCTCGCCCTTCTCCAAACCTTCCCGGACTACACAACCAGGTTCGTGAATATGTGTGCAACCCGAAAAACGACACTTACCTTGATATGGTTCAAACTCTTTAAAATATAAATACAATTCTTCTTTATCAATATCCGGAATATTCAAAGAACTAAATCCCGGCGTATCAAATAAAAATGTATTCTTACCAATATGAAAAAGCTCCGAATGTCTTGTCGTATGCTTTCCTCTTCCAATCTTTTCACTGATCGCTCCTGTCTCAGAATTGGCTTCCGGACAAATGCAATTCAAAAGACTGGACTTTCCCACACCGGAAGGACCCGCAAGCACGGTAGTTTTCCCTTCCAGACAAGACATCACCTCATCAATCCCAGCATGCTCTTTGCTGCTGATCATGATCACGCGGTTGCCGCAGCTCTCATATATTTTTCGCAATTCTTCTTCCTGCTCAGCAGACACCAGATCCTGTTTACTAAAACAGATCACCGTAGGAACATCTTCCTGGTCCATCATAAGCAGAAATCGATCTAACAAATTTAGATTCGGCATCGGATCCGCCATGGCAAACACAACCATTGCCTGATCTACATTTGCAACAAATGGACGGATGAGGGCGTTCTTTCTTGGCAAAATCTCTTCCAGATTGCCCAATTTATTCTGAGGATCCAGCACTTCGATGACACAGTTATCTCCTACGCAGGGTTTGACTCCTTCCTTTCGAAAAGCCCCCTTTGCTTTGCACTCATACATCTGCTGGTCCTCACCCCATACATAATAGAACCCCGCAATGCCTTTTATAATCTTACCTTTCATCAATCAGCAACTTTCTTAAATGTAATGTCATATCGGTCGAATTCTTTTCCATCCATATAAACAATTACCTGACCCTGTGATCCACTCTTACCTTTTACATTGTCCAAGGTATATGGGAAGTCACTATATGATAAAGTTGCCTCTTTGATCGTACTCATCGAACCATCCTGGTTCAAAACAAATTTAAATGTCGCTGCCGGATCCGAATCAAACTCAAATGGATTATCCACGGTAATGGAACCATAATACGAATAGGTCTGCTCTTCTCCCAGACTGATCGTAACATCTACGGACGTTCCGGTATTTACCACAGTACCCTCTGATTTGCTCTGGATACATACGGCACCTTTTTCTACATTGGAGGAATATGCCTCTGTTACCGTTCCCAATGTAAGACCTTTCGCTTTCAACGCTGCTTTTGCCTGTTTTTTGGTCATACCGATCAGTGCCGGAACCTCAACAGTCTTCTTCTCCGCACCTTTGCTGAGATGCAAAGTAACAGTCGCACCAGGAAGCACTTTGGCTCCGCCTTTTGGATCCGAATATGCTACCCTGCCTTTTTCAATCGTATCACTGTAAACCGAACTTCCGGTCTTTACTGTAAATCCAGCGGATTCCAGTGTACTCTTTGCTTCATCTTCGGAATAGGATGCTACACTTGGCAGTGTAACTTTCTTTGGTCCGGAACTGATATATACTTCAATCTGTGTATCCTCATCAACAGTAGAACCCTCGGATGGGCTCGTTCCGATCACCTTGCCGGCATCTACGGTATCAGACTCCTGCTCGGTGAATTTGTATTTCAAAGAATTACTTTCCAGTTCAACAATTGCTGCATCTTTGCTCATGTCTTTCAAAGTTGGAACTGTCGTCTGTCCCTCCTGTAAAGCAGGCGAAGATGTTGCATCCGGATTTTCACTGCTGACTGCCGGGGTAGGACTGGCTGTCGCCACTTTACTGCCGCCCCAGAATCCTGCAACTTTTCCAACCATATAAAGAATAATGACCACAATAATCACAGCAACGGCAATACTGCCAATGATCAGTGCTTTTTCCAGTTTTGGATCTACTTCTCCTTCCGATCCCTCTTCTTCTTCATTTTCCGGATTCTCCGCTTCCAGAGAACTCTGTGATGCCTCTTTGATCTTTTTCATATCACCACCAGAAATAAAGATCGTCTTGGAATCTTCGTACAATGGTTTCACAATGCCATACTCTCCAGCCGGATCCTGTAAAAACATCTTCAGATCCGCGATCAGGTCTGCCGCTGTCGGATAACGCAATTCGGTCTTTTTCTGCATACACTTGGCAACAATGTTGCTGATTCCCTTTGGAATCGTCGCGTCGATCGCTGCAAGCGGTACGGCGTCCTCCTGAATATGAGCCAATGCAACAGCAACAGCTGTCTCGCCCGAATATGGAAGTGTGCCACTCAACATCTCATACATCGTCACACCCAGCGAATAAATGTCACTCTTTTCATCCGAAAAGCCGCCTCTTGCCTGCTCCGGTGAAATGTAATGTACCGATCCCATAGCATTTGCCGTGATCGTATTGGAGCTGGCTGCCTTGGCAATACCAAAGTCTGTAACTTTTGCAGTACCATCTTTGGAGATCAAAATATTCTGTGGTTTGATGTCCCGATGCACAATGTTGTTGCTGTGTGCTGCTTCCAGTCCGGCTGCAATCTGTAATGTGATACCAACTGCTTCACGGACAGATAACTTGCCTTTTTTCTCAATATATTTTTTAAGTGTGATGCCATCAACATATTCCATCACAATATAATACATGCCATCTTCTTCGCCAACATCGTAAACTCCTACTACATTGGGATGCGACATACTGGCTACCGCCTGTGCCTCCTGGCGAAATTTCGTGACAAATTTTGTATCTTCACTGTATTCATTCTTTAAGATCTTGACCGCCACAAAACGGTTCAATCTCTGGTCTTTGGCACGATAAACAGATGCCATGCCACCAGAACCTATTTTTTCGATTATCTCGTAACGGTTTCCTACTAATGCACCGATATTTACCATCTAAATCCTCCATCCTGACATCTTTTTATGTCTATATCCCAACTAATACCACGCTGATATTGTCCTTGCCACCAGCATCGTTTGCCTTTTGCAGCAAAATCCTACCGGCCTTTTCCAAATCATCCCGATTGTCGCGCAGTACCTGCTCAATATCCTTATCTTCTACCATATTGGTAAGTCCATCCGAACATAACAAAAACACGTCTCCTGCCGACACTTCCAGTTCAAAACAGTCTGCCTTCACTTTCGTATCGGTACCCAAGGCACGTGTAATAATATTTTTATTTGGATGAGTCCGCATCTCATCTTTTTGAATCTCACCAGACTGAACCATCTCTTCCACCAGAGAATGATCCACCGTAATCTGGTTTAAACTGTCTTTCATCTGATATAAACGGGAATCTCCCACATTGACCACAAAAGCGGTATCCTCAAACACAGTCACACCTACTAATGTAGTTCCCATTCCTTCTAATTCACTGTTGGAAGAAGCCATCTCATAAATCGTATCATTGGCTGCCGCCACTGCTTCTTCTAACACTCCAACCGGAGTCACACACTTACTGTCTATGACCTGTTGTTTCACAGCCTCAACACATACGCGGGATGCTGTATCTCCTGCCTTGTGGCCGCCCATACCGTCCGCCACTAAAAACAGATTCGGGAAACTTCCAATTGCATTTTCTTCACAAAACACACTATCCTGGTTGTTCATACGTACAAGTCCCGTATCTGTTATAGAAAATGTATTCACCGTTTGACCTCCTCTGGGTTTTTCTCGGCCCCGTCGATATAGTTCTTTCGAAGCTGACCGCAGGCAGCGTCAATGTCACTGCCCATCTCTCTTCTTATTGTAGCATTTATATGATTTTTTTCAAGTGTAAATCGAAATCTTTCAATGTCTTCCATCTGCGACCGATGGCAATCCCGCTCCTTTACTTCATTCAACGGGATCAGATTGATATGACATTGTACCCCGTGCTGCATCAGCGTCTTGCACCGCCGGATCAGTTCTTTTGCATGCTCCTCGCGGTCATTGACTCCTCTGATCATGCTGTATTCAAAGGTGATGCGCCGTCCGGTCTGTTTAAAATAATATTCACAGGCTGAAAAAATCTCTTCCATCGAATATCGCTTTGCCACCGGCATGGTCTGCTGCCGGATCGCATCATTGGGTGCATGCAGGCTGATCGCCAGTGTGATCTGCAGTTTTTCATCTGCCAGCTTCCGGATCTGATCGACAAGTCCACAGGTGGAAACGGTAATATTTCTCTGTCCGATGCAAAGTCCTTTTTCATGGGACAATAAATGGATAAAACGAAGGAGTTCCTCATAGTTGTCGAGTGGTTCCCCCATTCCCATTACGATCACATTCGATACCCGTTCTCCGGTGTCCCGCTGGATCTCATAAATTTGCGAAAGCATCTCCCCGGCGGTCAGATTTCTCGACAGTCCAAGCAACGTAGATGCACAGAACGTACATCCCATCCGGCATCCTACCTGTGAGGAAATGCAAACGCTGTTGCCATGATGATACTTCATCCAGACACTTTCGATCACATTTCCATCATGCAGGGAAAATAAATATTTCGCCGTGTCCTTTTTTTTCGAAATCTGCTTTTTTTCAATACGAACCCCGGAGATCCGGTACTCATTTGCCAGTTTTTCTTTCCATGATTTGGGAAGGTTTTTCATTTCATCCCAGGAAGTGGCCTGTTTGCCATGAACCCATTCAAAAAGCTGTTTTCCCCGAAATGCTTTTTCTCCGGTGCTTTTTGCCAGTTCTTCCATCTCTTCCAGATTCATACTACGCAGATCTTTCATATGTCATCTCCATTTATACTGTCTTTCTCAATCGTGCCACAAAAAATCCATCGCTGTTTTGTAAGCCGGGGATCATCTGCAGCATACCCTGTTCTGTCATCTTGTTATGTAAAATTTCCGGCAGATACGGACCGAGGCTCTCCCTCTGCATTCCGCAGTTTTCTTCCAGCCAGAGCACATTCTCTTCATTTTCCATCTTGTGTATCGTGCAGGTACTGTAGATCAGAACACCTCCCGGTTTCAGCATCTTCGCAGCATTCTCCGCAATCGACCGCTGAACTCCGATCAGTTCGGCGCCCCGCTTCAAAGCATGATATTTGATCTCGGGTTTGCGTCGGATGATCCCGATTCCCGAACACGGTACATCTGCAAGCACAACATCTGCTTTTCCTTCCATGGACGCATCGGCTTTCATGCCATCCCACTTGGAAACAACAACATTGTCATACTGCATCCGGCGGAAGTTCTCCTGCATCCGTAAAAGCTTATTTTCGCCCACATCTCTTGCATATAACCGGCCCTGTCCATGTAACGCCATCAGCGCGTGCATGGATTTGCCCCCCGGTGCACTGCAGGTATCAACGACAACATCGCCCGGCCGGATCCCACTGCATTGTACCGGCAGCATGGAACTTTCATCCTGAACAAAGAACAAGCCGTCCTGAAAGCCGGGCAGTTGCTCGATCTCATAATTGCCGGTCAGCCGCAGTGCATCTTCCATATAGACGCCATCTTCAAACGCCACCTGCTGCTCCCGCAGCCTCGTACGGTATTCTTCCACCGAAATCTTATTCGTATCAATATGTATCGTCGTGGATCCATTTGGATCCAGAAAATGATCCGCGATCTTCTTTGCTGTTTTCTTGCCGTACTGCCCCTCTAAGTATTCCCAGAGATCCTTCGGCATTGAATATTTCATCCAGTTTTTCTTTGGAACAAGAGCATCCTTTCGCCGGATCACATTTCGCAAAACGCCATTGACAAAAGACGCATATCTTCCCGCACCTTTTCCGCGGGTCAGTTCAACCGCTTCGTTGCAGGAAACCGCCTCGGGGATCTGCTCCATATAATAAATTTCATACAAAGCCATCCGAAGGATCGTGCGGACTGCCGGTTCCATTGCTCTGACGGCTACATCCGACACCACTGACAGCCGCCAGTCCGATTCCACTGCTCGTTCTATCGTGCCATACGCCAGACGTTTGAGAAAACTTTTATCTCTCGCCGGCAATGCGTGTTCTTTTATGATCTGATGAAATATTTCATCACTGTGTCCTTCATGTTCCATTGTCTCATAGACAATCTCATAGGCATATTTCCGCATTAATCCCGATTATTCCTTCCAAACAAAAGTATAAGACGCAGCAATTGTAAAATCGCTGCCGCCGCTGCTGCCACATACGTCATCGCTGCTGCCGATAACACTTTTCTCGCTTTGCGATTCTCATCGGCTCCCAAAATTCCGGTATCCTGTAAAACAACCAATGCCCGCCGGGAGGCATCAAACTCCACCGGCAAGGTAACCAGCTGAAACAGCACGGCAAAACTGAACAGGAAAATTCCCACGGTCACCAATGGCTGCATACTAAGGATCAGTCCCGCTATAATGATGATCCAGGATGCACCTGAGCCAAAATTCACAACGGGTACCAGCGCGGTACGGATTGACAATGGCACATAGTTCTTATCATGCTGGATCACATGACCGCACTCGTGTGCAGCTACTGCTACCGCCGCAATGGAACTCTGTCCGTATACTGAATCCGACAACGCAACCTCTTTGGTAGACGGATTATAATGATCCGTCAGACTGCCCGACACACGGACGATCCTCACATCATAAATACCTGCATAATGAAGAATCCGCTCTGCCACCTGCGCTCCGGTAAGACCGCTATACGCCCGGTATCTGCTGTACCGGTTGAATGTTGATTTTACTTTCGCAGAAGCGATCATCGAAATCAATACCCCGATCAGTACAAGTACATAGGTCGGATCCCACATCATTCTCATCGGTCCATATCCTAAGCCTCCAAAGTACATAGCATCTCACCTTCCTTTACCTGGACACCCCGCAGAAAACTTCCCGCGTCCATGCGCTTCTTTCCTGCCAGCTGTACTTCCAGGATCTCCAGACAGTCACTTCCTGTCTGAACAACAAAACTGTTTTTATTTACTGCAACGATCTGTCCCGGCTCTGCCTCTGCCACATTTTCATGCAAAACAGCCGCTTTCCAGATCTTCATGCTCTTTCCCCGGAATCCACAAAATGCACTCGGCCATGAATTCAATCCACGGATATAACGCTCCAGCTTGACCGCATCCCACGAAAAATCCAGTCTTCCCAGATCTTTGGTAAGCATTTTGGCATACGTACTGTCTTCATCGTTCTGTTTTTCCGGATGAAGATTTCCCTCT
>CAKREC010000039.1 GCA_934316925.1 uncultured Eubacterium sp. | reverse complement strand
AAGTCTCAGGGAAAAGTTATTTTTTTGTTTCTGGCGCATGAATCCGCCTTTTTTTAATGCCGCATAATCTACTGCCATGTTACTGGTCCTCCTCATGAATGATTGCGATCGCCTTATCAAAATCTTCGATAATGTCCTCAATGTCCTCAATTCCCAGGCTGATTCGGATCATATCCTCATATACCGCCGCGTTCTCTTTTTCTTCCCTGGTGCTGTGAGCACTGATCGTAGATTCCGGATGAACGATCAAAGTCTTGGTGTCCCCGATATTGGACACGATGTTTGGGATCTTCAAGGTATTCATCAAAGCAAATGCTTTTTCCTTTGTGCCTACCCGAATCGTAAGTATCGCACCGTAGCCGTTGTGCAATGTCTTTTGTGCGACCTTATGCCATGGACTGGTTTCCAGTCCCGGATAGTTCACGGTGATCCCGTCTTTTTTACTTAAATGTTCCGCCAGTTTCATGGCGTTGCTACAGACCCGCTCCATGCGAAGTCCCAGCGTTTCCATGCCCAGCATATTGTAAAACGCTGTCTGGGGTGCCATGCAAGCCCCGGTGTTGCGAAACAGTCCGTTTCGCAGTTTTGCGGTAAATGCAAATTTACCAAATTTCAAATAATCTTTCAGTCCCGGATACTTCTCCGGATCCCATGAAAAGTTGCCGCTGTCTGTCAACACGCCACTGATGGAATTACTGCTGCCATTGATATACTTTGAAGTAGAATTGATGACAATGTCTGCTCCCAGATCGATCGGGGTTACCAGATACGCCGTAGCTACCGTGTTGTCCATAATAAGTGGAATGCCATGCCGGTGTGCTACTTTCGCCATTTCCTCAATGTCCACAACATCCAGTTTCGGATTTCCAATGGTCTCAGCAAACAATAGCTTTGTCTTGTCTGTGATCGCCGCTTCCACTTTTTCAAGATCGTTGCCGTCTACATAAATCGTATGGATTCCGAATGGCTCAAGATCATGAAACAGATCAATGCTTCCGCCGTATAAACTGGTACTTACAACAATATCGTCTCCTGCCTGTGTGATGTTCATTATGGCGTTTGTGATGGCCGCCATACCGGACGCACAGGCAACGGAACTGATTCCGTGTTCGAGATTGGTCATGCGCTGTTCAAAAGCAAGGATTGTAGGATTGTTGATCCTGGTATAAGAAAATCCGCTGGCTTTGTTGGCAAATAACAATTCATGTTGTTCTGCCGATGGCTGGTAAAAAGCGCTGGACTGGAATACCGGTGTCAGAGTGGCTCCGGTATTTTTGTCTCCTTCTTCGCAGCCGTGTAATAATTGTGTATTAAAATTCATGTTGACCTCCCGGCTCTTAGATACTGTAACTCCACACCTCATCTAAAAACGCGATGTGACGATACGTCTCGAAATTGACCCATTTGTTGAAGAATTCGCTGTTCAGATTGCCTGCTCTTTCTTTCAGGTCAGCTAAGAAGCGCTCTGCATCCTCGGTACTCTCAATATCAATCGCAAATCCTCGTCCATTGACAACCGGCACGCCGCTATACTCATATTCCTCTGCCGGAATGATCGCTTCTACTTTTCGGTTACGAATCTGAACCGCAACACGGTCGCGAAGCACGATCACATCAAAGAAGTCCGGATAGTGATAGCTTTCTCCCTCTACCGGGATGGTATCTCCTACCGTATAATGAACTCCTTTTGGACGGATTCTCGTTACCAGCATACTGTCTGTATTATAATAAATCTCCTCGAAAATGTCACCGCTTGCGGTCAGATCTCCATAAACAAAAGCACATTTCAGATCGGTATGATCCTCTGCTTTGAATTTTGCAATAACACCACATGCCGATGTCATGTTGGAAATACGATCGATCAGGATCAGCTCACCCAGTGTTTTGTGTTTGGTAAATTCATCGATCACGATCTCTTCCTGAAGGAGAATGTCACAAACTGCAATTTCATTCTTGGTAAGAGAATCTGCCAGGATCTCTTCTCCGGTATTTACATCAATTTTATATTGAATGTTACGGAGTACACCAGGAATCTGCTTCGTACCAATCTTTACAATATAATCTTTTCCAACACTGAGTGGTGCATCATCCATCCAAAGGATCGTCGCTGTAAACGATTTACTGATCGGAAGTTTGGTATCTTTGGCTAAAACACAGCCTCTGGAAACATCCACTTCTCTGTCAAGCTGGATCGTTACCGGGCGTCCGGCGTCAGCCTGCTTGCTTTGCTTGTCGCCAACTAAAAGGCTCTTTACTTTTGCATGTTCTTTACTTGGCAGCGTGATGATCTCATCCCCCACTGCCACTTCACCGGATTCGATCTGTCCCTGGAAACCACGGAATGTATGATCCGGACGACATACTCTCTGTACCGGCATATAGAAGCCTTCCTCAACTTTTTTCTCGGAAACATCAATGGTCTCAAGATAATCAAGAAGAACTTCTCCCTGATACCAAGGAATATTTTCGGATCTCTTTGTTACATTGTCGCCTTCTGTTGCAGAAACCGGAATGATCTTTACACTGGCAAGATCCAACTCTTTTGCCAGCTCATCAATCTGTTTTTCAATCTCGTTAAAACGACTTTCGCTGTAATCAACCAGATCCATTTTATTTACTGCAAATACAAAATATTTGATTCCCATCAAAGCACAGATTCTGGCATGTCTTCTTGTCTGAACCAGAACACCCTGTGTCGCATCGATCAGGATTACGGCAAGATCAGCAAACGATGCACCTACTGCCATGTTTCGTGTGTACTCTTCATGTCCCGGTGTGTCCGCTACGATGAAGCTTCTTTTATCAGTTGTAAAGTAACGGTATGCTACGTCGATCGTGATTCCCTGCTCACGTTCTGCCATCAGACCATCCAGCAAAAGTGAATAATCGATCTCGCCTCCGCGGCTTCCTACTTTACTGTCCAGTTCCAATGCTTTTTCCTGGTCGGCATACAACAATTTGGAATCATACAAAATGTGTCCGATCAGTGTTGATTTTCCATCATCTACGCTTCCGCATGTAATAAATTTTAATAATCCACTCATCTTAGAAGTACCCCTCTCTCTTTCTTCTCTCCATACTTCCTGCTGCCTCATTATCGATCACGCGGGTCGTACGCTCGGAGGAAACTGCACTCAATGTTTCATCTATGATCTCATCCAATGTAGTTGCTGTCGACTCACATCCTCCTGTCAGTGGATAGCATCCCAATGTACGGAATCGAACACTCTTATTCTCTATTTTTTCGCCCGGAAGAAGTCTCATACGGTCGTCATCTACCATGATGATATTTCCATCGCGATATACAACCGGACGCTCTTTTGCGAAATAAAGTGGAACGATGTCAATGTTTTCACGTTTGATATACTGCCAGATATCCGTTTCTGTCCAATTTGAAATTGGGAAAACACGAATACTCTCATTTTTGTGGATCGTGGAATTGTAAAGTTTCCACATCTCCGGTCTCTGGTTTTTCGGATCCCAGGCATGATTCTCATTTCGGAATGAGAAAATTCTCTCTTTGGCACGGGATTTTTCTTCGTCGCGACGTCCACCGCCAAATGCTGCTGTAAATCCATATTTATTCAGTGCCTGTTTCAACGCCTGTGTCTTCATAATGTCGGTATACGCAGAACCATGGTCAAATGGATTGATTCCATTTTTCACGCCTTCTTCATTGATGTATTCCAACATCTCAATTCCAAGCTTTTCTGCTGTCTTGTCCCGGAACTCGATCATTTCCTTAAATTTCCATGTGGTGTTTACATGCAAAAACGGAAATGGTGGTTTTTCCGGATAAAATGCTTTCATTGCAAGATGAAGCATAACGGAACTATCCTTTCCGATCGAGTAAAGCATTACTGGCTTCTCGCACTCTGCTGCCACTTCTCGTATAATATAAATCGCTTCTGCTTCTAATGCATCAAGATGTGATAATTCGCTCATAACAGTCCTCCTAGTGTCTAGTATTTATTTGATTCCTTTTTATCAATGGTGATCCGCTGTTTCGTGCCATCCCATTTTTTGATGTCCCAATGAAGGAAATCTCCCTCTGTGGTAACACTCATCTCACTGCCCATGCCGCCCATATCTGCTCCGAGATAGAACGAGATCGCATCGAAGTGACATTCTTTCAGACAGGATGCACACCCCCAACAATCTTTTGGGTACTTCATGTATGCCTTGTGATCTTCCCCGATCGCGATCAGACTTCCGGGACAGACCTGTCTGCAAGCTCCGCATCCTTTACATTTATCTTTATGAATGGCTATGCTCATAGGTCTCCTCCCTTCCGACCAATGGTCGATGTATCATGTGGATCTCTCCATCTTTTTTTACTGAATTTACATATTGCATCCAATGATCATCTTTTTGCGGATAATCCAGATTTTCAGCAAAACTGTGCCATCTTGTTTCTTTTCGTTCACGCAGATGAGCAATCACAGAAAGGCACACGGTCAACCGTTCTCTCAGTTCATATACAAACATCAGCTCGTGCCAGTCTTCGGCGTACAACTGAGGCAATAGTATCTGCAGCTGTTTGATCTTTTCTTCCGCCAGGTTCAACTGTTTTTCGTTGAACTGATAGTTTGTCCCGATTCCTCCTGCATAGGAATCCATCACCTTCTGCATTGCCTCCTCCAGTTCCTGAATCGTAAAACGACAGGTTGTTTTCTTTTGAAGAAACTGATTATACTGCTCAATCTTTTCGTCTAACAACTGTTCTTCTTCCGGTGAAGCGTTTTCTTTTCCCAAGTCCTTTTCCAGTTCCCGGATCATGTGAAGAGCAGCAATCTCGCCCTCTACCATAGCGCCGGTTACATATTTCTGTGGACATCCACCCGCTACATCTCCGGCAGCATACAAACCGTGGATCGTTGTCTCGCGATTGTTATCAACCCAGTACCCACTTGCCGTATGACCGCCAACAATATAAGGTTCTGTTCCTTCAATCTCTACATTCTGTTCGGATGGTCCCTTGCCGGCCTCAATCCATTTCAAAGTCTGGCTCGGTGCCATGTTGAGATAGGCTTTCAGCAGCGATTGTTCCTGTTCTTTCGAAATTCCCTCTGTCTGCAGATAACAAGGTCCGCGACCTTCTATATTCTCATTCACAGTTCCATAGACACGTTGTGAAGTGGTGATTCCGTAGCGGTCTTCGTAAACATCACCTTTGGCATTGACCTGTTTGGCACCAACACCCTGCGCGATCGTTCCCGTTGGAGCAATCGTGTCTTTACAGCGCAGTGCAATAAACCGCATCTCGAATGTCGTCATTTCCGCGCCTGCCTCAATTCCCATCGCATAACCCGCTCCGGTATTGAATGGCGGATACCACATTTTATGTCTGGAAAATCCCGGATTGTTCGGCCGGTACAAACCTGCCGCTCCTCCGGTCGCGCACAATACTTTTTTGCTTCGTATCTCATATGCGGTTCCATCTTCAATCGAGAAGCCAAATGCTCCTAAGATCCTGCCATCTTTCACAATATAATCGGTAATGTTGATATGATTCAAAACCGTCACATTCTCACACTGTTCTACTGCATGTGCCAGAATTGGTTTAATGTTCTCTCCATTGATCTTGATATTTCGATTTCCTCTGGCAACATATTTGCCATCTTTATCTTTCAGAATGACAAGCCCGAGGCTTTCCATCTTCTCGGTCACACGATTTAATCCCTGTGACATGGAAAGCAGCAGATCCTCTCGCACGATGCCATCCGCATCTTTATTGGCATAATCAACGTAATCTTCCGGCTTTCTTCCCTCTACGATGTATGCGTTGATCGCATTCACCCCGGCTGCCAGACATCCGCTTCTTTTGATATTTGCCTTTTCCGCGATGATAACAGAATGTGAAGAATTCTCAGCAATGGTCAGTGCGGCATAACAGCCGGCGGTTCCACCACCAATGATCAAAATATCAGTATGTAAAATTTCCTTGCGGGATATGGTCATGTCATCACCTCGTTAAATGTCAAATAAGGATGTGGACAAGTAACGCTCTCCGGTATCCGGTAACAATACAACAATGTTCTTGCCCTTATTCTCTGGCCGCTGTGCCAGCTGTGTAGCGGCGTGTAATGCTGCTCCCGATGAAATACCTACCAGCAGTCCATCCTTTGCTGCTACCGCACGAGATGTATTGAACGCATCGTCATTCTCTACTCCAATGATCTCATCGACCAGTGAAAGATCCAGTACATCCGGCACGAATCCGGCTCCGATACCCTGAATCTTATGTGGACCAGGCTTTCCTCCAGCCAACACCGGCGAATCCGCCGGTTCCACAGCTATGATCTTGACATCTTTATTATGTGCTTTCAATCCCCTTGCCGTTCCTGTAACCGTTCCACCGGTACCAACTGCGGATACAAAAATGTCAACTGTGCCATCCGTATCACGCCAGATCTCCTCAGCAGTTGTCGCCTCATGGATCGCAGGATTCGCAGAATTTTCAAACTGCTGTGGAATAAAAGCATTTCCATACTGTTCTTTTAATTCTTTCGCTTTCTCAATCGCACCTTTCATTCCCTCACGACCCGGAGTTAGAACGATCTCTGTTCCAAAAGCTGCTACAATTTTTCTTCTTTCAATACTCATGGTGTCCGGCATTGTCAGAATAAGATGCAGCCCCTTCGTTGCTGCTACAAAAGATAAACCAATTCCGGTATTGCCACTGGTCGGCTCAATAATAACGGTGTCCTTATTGATCTTTCCCTCTTTGATCCCCTGCTCGATCATGGCTGCTGCCACACGATCCTTTACACTTCCCAGCGGGTTGAAATACTCAAGCTTTGCGATCACTTTTCCCTGCAGTTTTTTACTTTCATTGTAGTTTGTCAACTCCAGCAATGGTGTGTTTCCAATTAAATCTGTTAATCTCTTTGCTATCTTTGCCATGCCTACACCTCTTTTTTCTAGTTTATTTTCTATGAATTGTTTCGACAAGTTGTACTATACTATATAATTCATATCGTGTCAATAGGAAATATATGAAATGTATGAATTAAAAACTCATGCAGCGTTTGACGACGACCAGAATGTCCCTTATAATAGGTCTATAAGAACAAAAAGAAAGTTGGATGTATTGTGAAAAAATTTGATTCTACGAAAGCGAAGCAACACCTTTCACTCATATTAGAAGGTGCTCTGGTAGGAATTATTGCCGGACTTACTGCCGTGCTCTACCGTTTTTGCCTGACGTATGCAGAAAAGTATCTTTATCAGATTCTTTCTGTGATTCAGGGGAACCCCTGGAAAACGGCGCTCTGGTTTGTGATTCTTATCATATTAGGCGTGATCGTAACGAAGATCACCAAGTGGGAGCCAATGGCCAGTGGATCCGGTATTCCGCAAGTATGTGGCGAATACAAAGGATTGATGGATCCGGTATACTGGCGTGTTCTTCTTGCCAAATTTACTGGCGGTACGCTCAGTATTTTCTCCGGACTGTCTCTGGGACGCGAAGGTCCTTCGATACAACTTGGCGCAATGGCAGCAAAAGGCGTTGCCAAGGTAAAACATGTGAATAAATCACAGGAACTCAAGCTTCTTTGTTGTGGCGCCGGAGCGGGACTCGCCGCAGCGTTTAACGCCCCTCTTGCCGGCATGTTGTTTGTTGTGGAAGAAATCTACCATGCTGTTGATGGTACTCTGTTAGCTGCCGGTCTGGTGTCGACAGTGTGTGCCGATTTTGTTTCCAAGATATTTTTTGGACAAGCAGCTATTTTTTCCTACCCGACAGCCACACTTCCGCTACCTTACTATTGGCTGTTGGTACTGCTGGGAGTTATTCTGGGGCTTGCCGGAGCCGGTTATAATGTCGTGATGTTGAAAGTACAGGCGCTGTTTTCCAAATGTCCTAAAGTTCCAAAAGAGGTTAAAACTGCACTTGTTTTTGTACTTGCCGGAATTTTAGGTCTGATCCTGCCACAGGTACTTGCCGGCGGACACACTATGGTATCGCTGCTAGAAAGCAGCCGCCCAACATTTATGATGTTATTTGTCCTGCTCATTGTGAAGTTTTTATTTTCCGCATTTTCCTTTGGCTCAGGTGTGCCAGGTGGTATTTTTTTCCCACTGCTGATCCTGGGTTCCTATATCGGTGCCATCTTTGGTGATATTGCACTGCATTTCTTTGCCTTGGATGAAACCATCTGGTACCAGTTCATTATTTTATCGATGGCCGGACTTTTCGCCTCAATCGTACGTGCCCCACTCACAGGCATTGTCCTCATCGCAGAGATGACCGGCAGCATGCACCGCCTGATCGATCTGGTGCTCGTAAGCATTATTTCTTATGTTGTAGCAAACCTGCTGGGAAGTGAACCAATTTACACTTCTCTTCTCAATAATATGGTTGGGAAAAAGCAGGATGTGGGAAGTTCCGACGACTTGCCGCCGAACATAAGTGAGGGGGCGTTACATATTACAAGGAGGCGTTCTTTATGAAACGATTAAAAAGCAGTATTGTATCCCTTTGTCTGATGCTGATGCTCAGCATCATGGCACCAGTCCAGGTGCAACCAGTCAGTACGACAAATTCGGTCTCAATCCAGAAAATCGTGCAAGTTGATGCAAAGACTAAGAAAAAAGCCAAGAAAAAGAAGTCTACAAAAAAGAAATCCAAAAAGAAAACAACCAAATCAGTGACCGTATATGTAACCGAAACCGGTGAATGTTATCATGCCCGCGCATGCGGCAGAGGAACTTATTACAAATCCACACTCAAATCTGCCAAAGCAAGGGGATTACGTCCCTGCAAAAAATGCTATTGAGTGGCGCATATAACCAGAGTATGATAAAAGTCTAAAAAAGAGGCAGTCATTTTCATATCTGAGGAAAATCCCTCAAGCATGAATATGACTACCTCTTTTTAAAAACAGATTTTCATGTATCTATCACTAATCCGTCATCATTTTCTGAACTTCTTTCGGATCCATCTGTGCCGTTTTACCCTGCAATACAATATTTCCTTTTTCCATAACATAAAGAGAATCGGAAATCCCCAGTACAAAGTCAAGATATTGTTCAACGATCAGGACTGTGATTCCCAGCTCTTTGTTTACCCGACGGATTGCTTTTCCAATGTCCTGAATGATGGACGGCTGGATTCCTTCTGTCGGCTCATCCAGGATCAGTATTTTCGGATTTGCAACAAGCGCACGGGCAATTGCCAGCTGCTGTTGCTGTCCTCCCGAAAGATCGCCGCCTTTTCTTTTAGCAAATTGGGGCAGAATCGGAAACAGATCATAAATATAGTCCGGCACGCTTCCCTTCCCGCCTGCTGCCTGCAAACCCAGTTCTATATTCTCCTGAACTGTCATCTGTGGAAAAATGTCACGTCCCTGCGGTACATATCCAATTCCGAGTTTTACCCGGTCGTAGGTTTTCATCTTAATGATGTCTTTGTCTTCCAGCAGGATTTTGCCAGTCGGTGTCTTTACCAGCCCCATAATGCTTTTTAGTGTCGTGCTTTTTCCAACACCATTCCGTCCGATCAGACATGTGATTTCTCCTTTTTTTGCCTCCATAGAAAGGTTATGGATCACACGGCTCTCGCCATAACAGGTGTCTAAATTCTGAATCTTAAGCATTCTTTTCACCGCCCCTTCCCAGGTACACGGCCTGTACCGTCTTATCTGCAAGAACATCATGAATATCGCCCTCCATGAGAACCTTTCCTTCATGAAGCACGGTTACACAATCGGCAATCTGCTTTACAAAATCCATGTCATGTTCTACCACGATGATCGTGCATTCTTTTTTTAATTCCTTTAAAATCTCACCGGTTTTAAAGGTTTCCGGCTTACCCATTCCTGCTGCCGGCTCATCTAACATAATGATCTCCGGTTTCTGGACAAACTGCATCGCAATCTCCAGCCACTGTTTCTCACCATGTGCCAGAGAGCCTGCAAGCACATCTTTTCGATCCCGCAATCCCACTTTTTCAAGTGTTTGATCGATCAATTCTTTTTCCTCTTTGGAAACTCTGTGAAAAATACTGGAGAGAACTTTTTTATTGCCACGAAGGGACAATTCCATATTTTCAAACACCGTCAGATTGACAAATACCGATGGTACCTGAAACTTACGGACAACACCTTCATTTACAATCTTGTACTCTTTCATCCCTGTCAGTCGAATTTTTCCACCTCGTTCCGGAAAAAAAGTCACATTTCCTTCCGTCGGTTTTGTTTTGGCACAGATAATGTCAAGCAACGTCGTTTTTCCTGCACCATTTGGCCCAATGAAAAAATGGATCTGGTTTCTCTGTACTTTTACATTCACATTCGTCAGCGCCTGAAACCCATCAAATACGACAGACACATTTTTTATATTTAATACGGTATCTTTTTCTGTTCCCATATCTTATTCCTCCGCATTTGAATTTCTTCTCTTCTGGATAAAGGCAGGAATCTGATCTCTGACAATCCCTACAATACCGCCTTTAAAGAACAAAATGGTAATTACAAATAAAAGTCCAATAATGTACTGCCAGCTCTCTGCCATACTGCCGGAACTGAGATTATACTCACATAGATTGATCAAAAATGCGCCAATCACTGCCCCGATCAAGGTTCCTCGTCCGCCGATCGCAACCCATATGATCATAGTGATCGAGTAGGTGATCGACATCTGCGTCGGTGTGATCGAACCATTGAAATTTACAAACAATGCTCCCGCGATCGCTGCAAAAATTGCTGATAATACATATACAAAATTCTTGAAATTACTTACGCAATAGCCGGAAAAATAGGTTCTGTTTTCACCATCACGGATCGCAATCATCAATTTGCCAAATTTCGTGTGGATCAGAAATGTTGATGCGGCATAAACAACGATCAGTACGACCAGCGCAATATAGAACAGTGCGATCAGATTTCCCTCATTTTTCGGTCCCCGCAGGCTGCCAAGAAGTGACTGTATCTGGCTGATTCCTACATTTCCATTTGTGTATGGAGACATGGCAATGAATATTGAGTACGCTGCCCAGGTCAATGCCTGTGAAATGATTGAGAAATATACACCTTTTACACGGTTTTTAAAAATAAAATATCCGATCAAGCCGGATACGATCCCCGGCACAAGAAAGATCATAAGAAATGTTCCCGGCAGGGAAAGAAACGGTTTCCAGATCAATGGAAGTTTTTTCAATCCTCCAACCTGCATAAAATCAGTAATCTGTCCATGCGTCTGCACTAATTTTAAGTACATTCCCATTCCGTATGCTCCCAGGCAAAAATACAGGCCATGTCCCAGACTCAGAATTCCTGTATGCCCCCAGATCAGATCCAATCCGATCGCAACAATCGCAAAGGAAATACATTTTCCTAAAAACAGTACCGTAGTGCTTTTCACGACATCGTTCAGAAGCAGAACCGGCATCAGGGCGAGGACAAGAACAATCACGGTAAAACAGAGGTTATACCCATTTTTTTTCAAAAATTTCATTTGCCATTCCTCCTATTCATCCAATGCACGGCTTCTTACGGTAAACAAGCCCTGTGGTTTCTTCTGCAGGAACACAATAATGATCAGAAGCACAATTGCTTTGGCGATCGAAGATGATACAACGGTCTCAAATCCAATACTGGAAAAGCCGATGATCGTGGAACCAAGCACCGTTCCAAGAAGCTTACCAACACCACCAAGTACAACAGCCATAAAGGTATTTACAATGTAATTCTGACCAACGGTCGAATCAATCGAACCGAGTAAAGCAATGGAACAACCGGCAATTCCTGCAAGACCGGATCCAATACTGAATGTAAGATTATCAATCTTTCTAGAGTTGATTCCCATACACTGTGCCATGGCACGGTTCTGCATAACGGCTCTCATCTGCCGTCCATAATTTGTATGGTACATAAGAAGCCACACGAGTAAAAGGCACAACGCCACTAATCCAATAATAAACAATCTCGTCAAGGAAAGAGAAGCTCCTGCAATATGAATGCTTCCAGACAATACCTTCGGGGTTGTTACAAGAACACCCTGTGTTCCGAAAATCGATCTGGCTGCCTGCTGTAAGATCAGACTGATTCCCCAGGTCGCCAGCAGGCTGTCAATCTCACGGCCGTACAGTCTGGAAACCACAAAAGTTTCCAGCAACGATCCGATCAGGAATGTAACGGCAAACGCTACAAAGATTGACAAAAAGTACCCGGCATCTGCTGCGCCTTTTGAAAAATATTTCTGTGCGATTCCCTGTATCAAATATGTTGTATAGGCGCCGATCATTATAAATTCACCATGTGCCATATTGATCACTCGCATCAATCCAAATGTGATCGCAAGCCCAAGAGATGCAAGCAATATAATTGAGGACAGGCTTAATCCATTAAAAATCAAATTCATGGAGCTCCTCCTTTCTCCGTTTCCTTATTCCAAAGGCTGTACGCCAGCTTTTACTGCCCAATCATAAGTTGTCAGATATGGATCCGGTTTTACAGGGCTGTCGGTTGCTTTTTCCTCATAGATCAATCCATCCTCTGCCACTTTACCGATACGTACCGTTTTATAAATATGCTGATTCTCACCGTCAACCGTAATCGTTCCTTCCGGCGCATCAATGCTCAAGCCGTCAAGTGCCTCGCGGACGGCATCTGTTTCAAAACTTCCTGCCTTCTCGCATGCCGCTTTCCACATATAAACAGCGTCATACGCCGCTTCCGCTGGATCCGATGTTACACGGTCTTTTCCAAATTTTTCTTTGTATGCTTTTACAAATGCATCATTTTTATCCGTTTTTGTTGTCTGATAGTAATTCCAGGAAACCAGATTGCCTTTCAGCGTATCTGCTCCGATTGTCTGTACCTCTTCTTCCGCGATTGAGAATGACATTGTCATCATTTTATCCGAAGTAATATTTCGATCTGCCAGCTGTTTGAAGAAGGAAACATTTCCTGTACCATTCAGTGTGTTGATGATCACATCCGGTTTTGCGGATTCAATTTTGGAAATGATGGACGAAAATTCCGTCTGATCCATTGCTGCATATTCCTCGCCGACAACTTCAACACCATCCACTGCGTCAATCTGTGCATTGATGATCATATTGGCTGTTCTTGGGAATACATAGTCGGATCCAAGCAGGAAGAATTTTTTATATCCTTTTTCGATCAGATACTCAATTGCCGGTACAATCTGCTGATTCGGTGCTGCTCCCATATATACAATGTTTTTAGAAGCTTCCATTCCTTCATACTGAACCGGATACCAAAGCAGATTATTATAATCCTCAAAAATCTGTTTTACTGCTTTTCTGGAAGACGATGTCCAGCATCCAAATACGGTGGCCACCTCATCTTCACCTAACAATTTCTCTGCCTTTGTCGCAAATGTAGATGGCTCAGATGCTCCATCCTCTTCCACATACTTGATCTGTTTTCCAAGCACGCCACCACTTTTATTGATCTCATCAATTGCAAGAACTTCTGCATCCCGCACCGATCCTTCACTAATTGCCATGGATCCGGTCAGGGAATGTAATAAGCCTACCGTAACGGTGTCATCCCCGCTATCGGTTCCCGAGTCCGCGTTTGCACCACATCCCACTAAAGATAAAGCAAGTACTGCACTGGTAACGATTGCTGCTATTTTTCTCAAACTCTTTTTCATAAAAATCATCCTTTCTTTCTCAATCGAACATCTTTAAAATGTGCGATCAGATCGGCACAATCATCATATCCGATCCGCTCACTGTTCAGCGTCATGTCATATGCCACCGGATCTGTCCAATATCCACCGCCCGTATAATAACTATAATAATCGGAACGATATTTATCGGTCTGATAGATCATCTGATCTGCTTCCTGCGCAGTAACATCCAAACGATCCATAATCGTGGCACGACAAAATCTTCTTGGTGCTTCTACATACACGCTGACGACATTGTCGTAGTCCTTTAAAATGTAATTCGCACATTTTCCAATAATGATACAGGATTCTGTTTTGGCAAGTTCCCTTATGATCTCTGCCTGAATGTTAAACAAATTGACATCCGATACAAAACTTCTCTGACTGGGTTGCGCCAAACGGTTCATCTTTGGAAATTTCTTCAATGCCATCGCAATCTTTTTTCCATTGATCCTTTCATCCGCCTTTACAAACAACGATTTGTTGATTCCGCTATAATCCGATGCCATCTGTAAAATCTGACTTTCATAACACGGAATTCCCAGTTTCTTTGACAACCGTAAGCCAATCTGTTTGCCACCACTGCCAAATCCTCTGGCAATCGTGATTACATAATTGTCCATTTCACAGCCTCCTTTCCATATGCAAAACGATCCGGCACTGCATAATAAAAGGAGCCGGTTTCCTTTTGGAAATCAGCCCCTTTGCCTTTCTCGTTTCGATATGGTTATGATAGCATAACCTTTTTGGGGGAACAACCAGACAAATCCGACTTTTCTACCCGAGAAATACGATATTTATCCTGTTATCTCGCATTTTTTCGATACTGCGCCGGTGTCTCTCCGGTATATTCCCGGAAAATTTTCGAAAAATAATCCGTTGTCTTATATCCCAATCGGTCTCCCACTTCATATATTCGGTCATCCGTATGAGCCAGAAGATATCTGGCATAATTCATCTTAAATTTCAGGACGAATTGATTGAAGGTTTCATTCATTTGACGTTTAAATAATTTTCCAAAATAGTCATGATTCAACATAAATTCCTCAGAAACATCCTTCAAGTTAATGTCGGCTGTGTGCTCTGCAAAATAGATCATTAATTTTTTACAAAATCCCGATTCTACATTAGCTCCACATTCCTCAAAAATATACTTTATGATCTCACCGTCTCTTGACTCCTGCAATTCTTCCCGAACCGCCTGCAGACACTCCCGCAATGCCTCTTCCGTGATCGGCTTTAACAAATAATCCATTGCTCCCAGTTTCATCCCCTGGCGCACATACTCAAATTCATTGTAATTGCTGGCGATAATACGGGGTGCTTCAATCTCCCTGTTTTTTAATTCCTGCAAAAACTCCAATCCATTCATGATCGGCATCATAACATCTACAAGATACAGATCAAACGATCGTCCCTCCATTTTGCTCAAAGCATCCTGTCCATGAATTGCCTGATCTGCAATGACAAATCCTTCTTCTTCCCAAACCTTCAATTTTTCATAAAAAAGACGATTTGTTTTATCGTCCTCAACAATCAACACCTGATACATAGCCTTGCACCATCCTTCACTTAGTCCTGATTCTGATACTCTTCAATGACCTTCATCGTACATCGAAATACCTGCATCAGCATTTCTTCTTTTTCTGGTTTCCAACGCTTCTTTCGAACTTCATTCAAGCACTCCTGCGCCGCTGCCGCCAGTGGTTTACATTGCAGATTACCGCTGACTCCTTTTAGGCGGTGAAGTTCCATCTCTAATTTTCCCCACTCCATTCTTGCCACAAGATCCTGGATCTTCTTTTCAAAATCATCATTATCCTCAACGAAAATAGCCAGTAATTCTTTTACTGCTTCTTTCTCTCCATAGAACTGACTCTCCAACTGATGAAAAGCAACAAGATCTGTGGATTCGCTGCCTGTCACTGCGGTTTTTATTTCCAGCACCTGATCCGTATATTTTTCCAGTAATTCTTTCAACTTCTCCATTGGGATTGGCTTTGGCAGATATCCGTTCATACCCGCTTCTTTTACTTTCTCTTTTACATCCTCACCAATGTTCGCCGTCAAGGCTATGATTGCCGTATTTGCCCATAACTCATTTTGGCGGATCTGTCTGCTCAGTTCATACCCACTGATCTTTGGCATGGAAATGTCCATAAATATAATGTCATATTTCTTTTCTTCAAGTCTTTCTAATACTTTTTCTGCATCGGATTCTACATCTGCCAGATAACCAAATTTGTGCAATACCTCTGCTTCCAGGATAAGATTTACCTGATGGTCATCTACAATAAGTACAAAGAGATTCCTTTTGCGTTTACGCTGTGAAACATGACCTCTCTTTCTTTTGGGATCTTCATGACCATATGCAAATTCCATGTTGAAGTAAAATCTGCTTCCCTTTCCCTCCTCACTTTCCAGCATTAAACTGTGTCTTCCTGCACTCATGTCCTGCACGATCCTTCCACAGATCGGCAATCCGAGCCCAGTTCCACCGTACTTGCGCGTAATACTCTCATCCGCCTGCGCAAACGCCTGAAAAATATCTTTTCGACGCTCCTTTTTTATCCCGATCCCAGTATCCATAACTTCAAATTCGAGCATACATTTTTTCTTAAAAAAACGCTGAGTCTGTATCCTTAATGTCACACCGCCTTCTTTTGTAAATTTTATTCCATTGTATATCAAATTTGTCAAAACCTGTTTCAACCGCAATGGATCTCCATGCACGTATTCTGGAACATCCTTTCCAACCTCAACCCGGAAAAATAAATTTCTTTTCTCTGCCTCATTCTCAAAAATTGCCTGCAGATTTTCTGTCAGTTGATACAAACTGAAATTTTTATTTTCAAATGTCATCTTGCCTGATTGAAGCTTGGAATAATCCAAAATCTCGTTGATCTCCTCCAGCAAAATATCCGTTGCCAAGTGCATATTTTCCGCATAACGCCGTTGCTCCCCTGACATCTTTGTATCTTCCAGCAAAAATAAATATCCCGATATTGTATTTAACGGGGTTCGCAGTTCATGTGACATCTGTGTTAAAAACTGTGTTTTTACATGGTTTGCGTCCTCTGCCTGTTTTTTTGCCTCCAGCAATTCCCGTTCAATGCGCTCTGATTTTGTCAACTCCTCCAGCATATCCTGCGAAAGCGCATTGAACTCCTCCGCAAATTGACGCAGCTCCCACACACCTTCCGGCTGAATGTAAATTTGTCTTCTTCCCTGTTGCCGCTCGATGGTCCTTTTGTATTTCATAACCGGATTAATATACGACTTTTGAAATAAGATCAAAATAAACATAAGCACTGCGATCTCACAAAAACCAAATATTAATTGAATAAAAAAAGCCTTTTTTGATGCACCCGCAGCTTTTTTTACGGTCTGGTCCAAACGCCCATTTAATTCGGACTGAAATTTTTCCACATTGGAATCAATCAATTCCTTATACGTTTCATATATTACCCCATGCAACATCATTTCTGACTGTTGCTTCTTTTTATCCGCCGCACACTGATAATCCTTTTCAAGCGGATAACTCCTCACATATGCCACCCATTCCTGCATCTGCTTATCATCTGAATACATTCCCGTTGTCACATCTTTATCCTCAAGTACCAGACGCATGGAACTGATTTCAATATGCATCAGTGTATCTGAAAAATATTTTGCCCGCTGCAAGTACCGCTGCTCATCATTGGGAAGATCCGCTTTTTCCATTTCTGCAATTGCCTTCTCCCGGTGCTTTTCATTTCTGGCTTCATCCCAATATTTTCTAAAGTGCGACAACTCTCCCGTAACGGCAAAACTGCGAACCTCATTGGTTAAATAATCCGAACTGTCCCTTAATTCCATTGCCAGCGTACGATATTTCAATTGATTTGCATATGCCTGTTGCAGGTTTTTACTGCTGTTCTGCAAGGAATACGTTCCCAGAAAAATCATTGCCATTACCAATAATGCAAGCAACAATATAATTCTTGTATAATACTTCGATTCTTTATGCTCAAACATTCTTACATCTCCCCAGACTTAATCCATCATATAAACGCAAAAAAGCAAGCCATGTCGCCCTTGACATGTCATGCTTTTCTGTCATTTTACTACAGATTACCGTAGAAATGCAAGCCCTCTCACTGGATGAAGTATTTTTTTATTCACTTCTGCAGCACCAGATTTCTTCTATCATTCTACTGGATTGTTAAAATTTCTTCTGGCGGGAAAACTTGATGCGTAGCATCACCTGTTTTTGAGACAGTCAGAAATTTTTAACTTCTCCATCAGCTGCAAAATCCTCTCTTCCGTCTCCTCGCACTCATCTGCGATCTGCTCCAGACTTTTTCCCTTTTCCAGTTTCTTCTGTATCAGACTGCACAAATTTTCCTCTATTCCCTGGTTACGTCCTTCTCTACGTCCAGCTTCCACTCCATCCTCATACCGTTCCTGCAGTGTCATTTCCCATGTCATATATTGTTCCCTCCATTTC
>CAKREC010000038.1 GCA_934316925.1 uncultured Eubacterium sp. | reverse complement strand
CGAACGAATAGTCTTGATGAAGCATTCGCTCAATAACGTAACGTTCAGGTAAGGATAATTGTTTAGCCATAATAGCTCCTTCCTGATCAAACAAAGGTATCTTAAATATAGGCCTTTGCAAAAGCAATTGCTAGTTTGCAACCGTAGTTGCAAGCAAAATCTAGCGTTTAAAAATACAATTAATGTTTGAAATCTTGATTTACAAGTCCGTTTTTTGGGACACCTAATATGTTAATCTGTAAACATAAGAGAAACAAAACATAGGAAACCCAAAAAAGGAGTAGATCATTATGACATTATATGAACAGAATCAGAAGAGAAAAAAGAAGCTTGCAGATACTTGTATGGTTGGCGTGGTATTCTTTATTGTCGTTATTAGCTGGCTGGGAATGGCGGTCTGCCTGTGATCGCATACATACAAGAGATGGGAGGATTTTATGTATGAATATGTATTGTTTGATCTGGATGGAACACTGACAGATCCGGGCATTGGAATTACCAATGCCGTAATCTATGCGCTGAATAAGTTCTCGATCCGTGTAGAGGATCGGACAGAGCTGTACCGGTTTATCGGACCACCGCTGCTCGATTCATTTCAGCAATTTTATGGATTCAGCCTGACAGAGAGCCGCGAAGCAATTCAATACTATCGGGAATATTATGCGGAGAAAGGCTTGTTGGAGAACCGGGTTTATGATGGAATTCCGGAATTGCTGCGATCCTTGAAAAAGAGTGGGAGGAAGCTGCTTGTAGCGACTTCCAAGCCGGAAGTATACGCGGTACAGATTCTTGAGCATTTTGGACTTTTGCCATATTTTGATCTGGCAGCGGGAGCTTCTCTGGATGAAAGCCGGAATCGCAAAGAGGATGTGATCCGCTATGCGCTCCAGAAAATCAATGGCGATCCGGCGCAGGCGGTCATGGTTGGTGACCGGGTTCATGACGTTGAGGGAGCAAAAGCGAATGGTCTGCCAGTGATCGGTGTACTGTATGGATATGGCAGTGAAGAAGAACTGGTCGGGGCAGGAGCTGATCTTATTGCAAAGAATCCGGGGGATGTGATAAGAATTATAGAAAGGAGACCTTTATGAAACGAATCACACACATTTTCGATGGCGATTATGGCTGTGAAGCACGGGAAGATGGAGCAGAACCAAAAGTGTCCGTCACGGTAGTGGACGACTTCGGAAAAGAAGAGTACATTACCGTGGCAGACAGCTGGTTAGTAGCACATGGCCTTGATGTAGGTTCTGTGTGGCCGGAAGAGTAACCGGCGACTGATTATTACTGATTATTCATCTGACGCTTCATATTCAGCAGAGCTTTTTGAATCGCAGGGATGCACAAGATGATGATCGTTGCGATCATTTCAGGCAGGATGTAAGTCAGGTTATAGCCAAGTGTGTATACCAGGGGATTCATGCCTTCAGGAGCATAAGAACCGAAGTATACATATCCGGAAATTACATGACATAGATAACGGCCAATGACACCTACGGCATATCCGGTGATCAGGCCGTATTTTTTGTTGTAGAAAAATCCGCTGAGACCAAGTGCGCCAAAGGCAAGTGGATAATCCAACAATACCTGGATCGGTGCATAGATATAAGGTCCGAGGATAAATTGCAGGACACCGTAGGCAATTCCGGCGATGATACCGGTTCTGGCACCAAAGAAATAGCCGGTCAGTGAGATAAATAACATGCTAAATAGTGTAATCGAGCCACCGAACGGAAGGCTTGCAAGCTTAAGAAAAGATGTGACAGTTGCGAGTGCAATGCAGATGCCACAAAAAGCAAGCTGACGCACCGTGTTTCGTGAGGCTGTTTTGTTTGTTGTATTTGTTGTTTCTGACATAAAATCCTCCATTCATCAATCCGTATTATAGTGTTTATGGGTACAAAATCCGTCACTTAGTATAGCAGAGAGTGTGTTGTAATTCAATCAGAACCCGTTTAAATGAAAAAATAAATCAGTCCATGTATAGAAAAAGAAAAAGGAATGTGCTACAATGATTTCAGTTGTAACATAATAAGGAGGACTAAAAAATGGGATTTTTAACAGGTAAAACAGCGATCATCACTGGTGGCGGACGTGCGGTACTCAGCAATGGCCAGTGTGGTTCGATTGGATACGGCATTGCTACCGCATATGCAAAAGAAGGCGCAAATCTGGTTGTTACCGGACGAAATGAAAAGAAACTGGCAGATGCCAAAGAAGAACTTGAGCGTTTGTACGGTGTTAAGGTTCTGGCGGTTCAGGCGGATGTATCTGCAAAAGCAGATAATGAAGCGGTTGTAAATAATGTTGTAAAACAGGCGATGGATACATTTGGACGCATTGATGTTCTGATCAACAATGCACAGGCATCCGCATCCGGAGTTACTTTGGCGGATCATACTACCGAACAGTTTGATCTTGCTATGTATTCCGGCTTGTATGCAGCTTTCTATTATATGAAAGCATGTTATCCATACTTGAAAGAGAGCAAGGGATCAGTCGTAAACTTTGCTTCCGGAGCTGGTCTTTTTGGCAACTATGGACAGTGCGCGTATGCGGCTGCCAAAGAGGGAATTCGTGGTATGACGCGAGTTGCCGCTACGGAATGGGCAAAAGATGGCATCAATGTAAATATTGTATGTCCACTGGCATGGACTGCACAGTTAGAGCAATTCCAGAATAACTATCCGGATGCCTTTGAGCAGAATGTACACACACCGCCGATGGGACATTTTGGCGATGTAGAAAAAGAAATCGGAAGAGTATGTGTTCAGTTAGCTTCTCCGGATTTCAAATACATGTCTGGTGAGACGATCACATTAGAGGGTGGCATGGGTCAGAGACCTTAAAAGATTTTATGAATACAAATGTTGCTTGACATAAGTACGAAATCAGACTATACTCCTATAAGTACGAAATCAGACTTATAGGAGTATTTTTTTATGTTAAATGAGAAAATAAAGAATGAAAAGCAATCGCTGGCATATATGAGTTCCGATGTAATGGAGTACAATCGCATATATAAAGAATGCAATGGCATATATCATGAGATGGCGCAGAAAATGGGAATTTCAAACAGTGTCTTTGATATTTTGTATTCGATCTGTGAGCTGGGAGATGGCTGCCGGCAAAAGGATATATGCAGTGCAACTTTTATTCCCAAGCAGACGGTCAATTCGGCAATCCGTGTTTTGGAAAAGCAGGGAGTGCTGAATCTTGCACCGGGAAAAGGCCGGGAGATGAATATTTTACTTACTGAAAAAGGCAGAAAACAGTTGGAACAGGTTATATATCCGATTGTGGAAATGGAGAACAATGCGTTTTCGATACTGGGTGCGGAAGAGGCAAAACAGTTATTGATGTTGCAGCAAAAATATATTGAAGCGCTTCGAGAACAATTTCAGGCGCTGGATGTGGGAGGAAATGAAACATGAGAATTCAGTTGTCAGAACATTTTACGTATAGAAAATTGATCCGTTTTGTAATCCCTTCGATCGTGATGATGATCTTCACCTCGATCTACAGTGTCGTGGATGGATTGTTTGTATCCAATTTTGTGGGAAAACGTGCTTTTGCATCGATCAATTTGATGATGCCGTTCATTATGGGGATTTCTGCTCTCGGTTTTATGATCGGAACCGGGGGAAGTGCCATTGTAGGCAAGACATTGGGAGAGGGAAAACACAAAAAAGCCAATGAATATTTTTCACTGCTTGTCTATACGACGGCGATTTTTGGTGTTTTGCTTTCAGCACTGGCTGAGCTCTTTGTCCCACAGGTGGCAGAGATGTTGGGAGCGGAAGGAGAACTTTTACAGAATAGTATTTTATACGGAAGACTGACCCTCATTTCGATGCCTGCTTTTATGCTGCAGAATATTTTCCAGAGCTTTTTTGTTACAGCAGAAAAGCCGAAACTCGGACTGGCAGTCACGATCTCGGCCGGTGTTACCAATATGGTGCTGGATTTTCTGCTTGTTGGTGTATGGCATTTTGGTCTTGCTGGAGCAGCTATTGCAACGGTATGTGGAGAAATGATCGGTGGACTGTCCCCGGTTATTTATTTTGCAAGAAAAAACAGCAGCCTTTTGAAACTCGGAAAAACAAAGCTGGAGTGGCGGATCCTGGCGCAGACGTGTATCAACGGATCTTCTGAGTTGATGTCCAATCTGTCTAGTTCGATCGTAAACTCGATCTATAATATGCAGCTTATGAAATTTGCTGGAGAAGATGGTGTTGCCGCGTATGGTACGATCATGTATGTGAATTTTGTGTTTTTAGCGATTTTCATTGGCTATGCGATGGGAAGTGCGCCAATCTTCAGTTATCATTTTGGAGCGCAAAATCATGTCGAACTCAAAAATATATTTCAAAAAAGCCTGAAATTGATTGGGGCATGTGGTGTCTTTATGGCGGTGGTTTCGCAGTTTTTGGCAATTCCTTTTTCGAGAATATTTGTTGGATATGACGCTGATCTGTTGAGGCTGACGCAAAATGGATTCCGGATCTTTTGCGTGGTGTATTTGATCAATGGCTTTAACATTTTTGGTTCTTCCTTTTTCACTGCGTTAAATAATGGACTGGTTTCTGCTCTGATTTCTTTTTTGAGGACACTGGTATTCCAGATCAGTGCGGTGTTGATCCTGCCATTGCTGCTTGGACTTAACGGTATATGGTGGGCCATTACGGTGGCGGAGATACTGACCGGCGCGGTTACGGTATTTTTCTTTATTACCAAACGGAAGCAATATCATTATATTTAAGACGTGTAATTTGATATTGCGTATCGTACAAATGGTGTTATACTAATTACTATGTAAAAAGAAGAAAGCGTGATAGAAATGACAACATCCATGACAAAAGGAAATCCACTGAAACTGATCTTGCAGTTTGCACTTCCCTTACTGGTCGGAAATTTATTGCAGCAGACTTACAACATTCTGGATGCAGCGATCGTGGGACAGGCGCTGGGAACCAAGGCGCTTGCCAGTGTTGGGGCAAGCAGCAGTGTACAGTTTCTGATCCTTGGATTTTGTATGGGAAGCTGTGCAGGATTTGGTGTGCCGGTTGCCAAGTATTATGGCGCCGGGGATCTGCGACAGATGAAAAATTCGATCTTTAATGGGGCGGTTCTGACCGCAGCGATCGCAGTGATTTTGACAACGGTGTGTGCGTTACTATGTCATAGCATCCTGCGTATCTTGTCAGTGCCTGCGGATATTTACGAGGGCGCATATGCATACTTGATCATTATCTTTTTAGGAATGCCGTTTACTTTGCTGTATAATTATCTGTCGAGTATTCTGCGATCTGTTGGAGACAGTAAAACGCCGTTTATATTTTTAGCGGTATCCGTTGTGTTGAATATTGGACTGGATCTGTTTTTTATATTAGTACTTCACTGGGGATGCGCGGGAGCAGCAATCGCTACGATCCTGGCGCAGGCGGTCAGTGGTATTTTGTGTCTGGTGTTTATCTGCCGGCGTGTTAAGGTGCTCTGGCTGGAACGATCCAATTGTGTGATCCGGGGCAGAGATGTAAAGGAACTTCTGGCGATGGGGCTGCCGATGGGATTGCAGTATTCCATCACAGCGATCGGCAGCATGATCATGCAGTCTGCCAACAATGGCTTGGGAAGTGTCTGTGTATCGGGATTTACAGCGGGCATGAGGATCAAGCAGTTTACGATGTGTCCGTTCGATGCGATCGCAACAGCAGCATCGGTTTTTTGCAGCCAGAATTATGGCGCTCACCAACCGGAGCGCATCCGGAAAGGACTCTGGCAGAGTATTGTTGTTGCCGTAAGTTACGGCATCCTGGCGGGCATCGTCATGATCTTATTTGGACGTACGTTGTCCATGATCTTTATTAGCAGAGATTCTGTGGAAGTTCTGGATGCTTCTGCAAAATATTTAAGGTGCATGGGATATTTTTATTGGAGCCTTGGTATTCTCAATGTTTCGCGTATGGTCACGCAGGGACTTGGATATCCGATGCGTGCCGTTTTTTCAGGCGTGACGGAAATGTTTGCCCGCTCGATCGTGAGCCTTGCTTTTGTAGGGACATTTGGCTATACGGCGATCTGTTTTGCCGATCAGACCGCATGGGTTTCTGCGTGCATTTACATTGTACCGACATGTCTGATATGTCTGAAAAAGATTATGAAAAATCTATAGTTGATCGAAAAAACAAGAGGGGACTGTTCTGCATAGTTCCTTCTTTTATTTTTTATTGCAACGTTTTGGGGTAATTTTTACTCTAATTTATGTAACCGGGAAAACAAGAAAAGAGGTTGTCATGACAAATACGGAATGGGCTCTTGTGGGCCAGGCAAAAAAAGGAGATGCTCATGCATTTGCTTTGTTATACCAGAGATATTATAAAGAGTTGTTTTACTTTGCTTTATCGGTTGTAAAGCATAAAGAAACGGCAGAGGATGTTGTGGGCAATGCGGTCTTACATGCGTATGAATATCTGCCTTCTTTGAAAAAAGATACCGCGTTTAAAAGCTGGTTGTTTCAGATTACGGCAAATGAGTGCAAAAGGCAGTTAAAAAAGACGGTGGTATCCGTGGAAGATTATTTGCTCGAAGAAGTGGAGACGGATGAAAAAGGGTTTTCGGAGGTTGAGATATCCGAATACCTGAAGGCCTTGACGGATGTGGAGCGATTGACGATTTCACTTACGGTATTTGGTGGGTATACCAGCAAAGAAGTGGGAAAATTGATTGGAAAAAGAGAAGGGTCTGTCCGCTCGATCAAAAGCCGGGCGCTGCAGAAACTTCGGGTAGGAGGAACAGAATATGAAGGATGACAAAATGTATAAAATAATTCGTGAAAAAGCAGAAAAAACTCCGGTGCCATCCGGACTGGAGCCGGCAGCAGTGGAGGAAAAATGCCGGGAGATCAAGCAAAAAACAATGACAAAGAAATGGCCGGTTGTTTCCGGTGTAGCCGCTGCCGTTTTATTGGTTGTCTGCCTGCAGACCTGGAATACGATCCGGATCCATCAGGAAAAAAAGGGCGGAACGGCAGAAAAATATCAGATTGCTATGAACCAGGAGGGAAATTCAGATTCATCCGGTGGCAGCTATGATGAGATTTTTCAGTGTGTGAAGATGAGTCAGGAAGAGACGGCAAGTGGCAGTGCGAAAACCAAATTGGCAGAAGATACGGCCGATGGATCGCAGCCGAGTGGTGTGGCGCATTCCAATACGGATCTTCAGGTAGAGGGTGTGGAAGAAAGTGATGTAATAAAAACGGACGGACAATATATCTATGTGTTGCAAAAGGGAGCAAAACTGGTCATTTATCAGGCTGATGGTAAAAAGACAACGAAAATATCTTCGGTAACCATAGGCGATGCTTCTGAGGAAAACTCAGGGGTTGAGATGTATCTGCAGGACGATCAGGCATTTGTTTTGAAGAGTGTATATAAGGAAAAGAAAGACGGTTATGAAACCCTGATCTACACGGTGGATCTTAAGGATCGGAAGCATCCGGTGATCGAAGGAAGTATCAGTCAGAGCGGAGAGCTGAGTACATCCCGTCTTGTGGATGGATATTTATATGTATTTTCCAGCTATGGGATTTTGGGTGATCGAAAAGTCAAGGAGGATAAGAAAGAAACCTATGTGCCAAAAGTAAATGATACGTGCCTTGAAGTATCGGATATTTACTATGAAAAAGAAAAGGCGGCAGACCGGTATATGGTGATGACATCGATCAAATTGTCAGATCCGCTGGAATATGCCGATCAGAAAGCAACCTTGAGCCAAAGCGATGTTTTTTATATCAGCCGTGATAATATTTACCTGATTGATAATCATATAGAATATGATGACTGTACCTTAAACTATGGTGTTGGTGGCGAAAATGCTTCATTGCAAAAATATACTTATAAGGCAGGAACGATCTCCTATGTAAAGAAGGCGGATCTGAAAGGAACCGTGTCAGAAACTTACAATATGCATGAATACAATGGAAACTTTGTCTATGTATATACCGATTATACAAAGGAAAAAACAGTTACCGGGCTGTGTGTTCTGGACAAAGATCTGAAGACTGTGGGAGAGATCAAAAATCTTGGCAAGGGAGAAGATCTGCAAGCATCGTATTTCATAGATCATACGGCATATTTTGTAACGTATCTTACAAAGGATCCGGTATTTGTTGTAGACTTCTCGGATCCGGGCAAACCGGTGCAAAAGCAGGAATTAAAACTGCCGGGATTTTCCGGGTATCTTCATTCTTTTGGCAGTGAGAATATGATCGGACTTGGTTACACCGATGATGGAAAGGTAAAACTGACATTGTTTGCAAAAGATGAGGAAAATATGCTGACAGAGGTCGATACGGTATCGGAGAAAAAGGAGAGTTTCACTTCTGAGTACGATCATAAGAGCGTGTTTGTAGATGAGGAAAAAGGACTTGTTGGATTTTACGTCAATGAATATGGAAAATCATATTATAAGTTGTATGAAAACAGATCCGGCAAATGGAAGTTGAAAGTGAATGACCGATGCAAAACAGACAACGGTTATGACTGGGTCGCACGGGGAGTCACGATCAGGGATGTGTTATATGTTGCCGAATATGGAACCCAGGAGATAAAGACTTATGATATAGGAAAATAAAGAAAAAACCTGGTGCGTTTGTGTCATAAATATGGTAAAATAAAGATAGATTTTATTGTTCGGAAGGAGGAATTCTATGAAGAAAACATTTACCAGGTTTATGGCATGTTTGCTGGCATTTGCCGTGATGTTGTCGTATTCTTTCATCGGCCATGTGGCGGATGCCTCGGCAATAGCAGACAAAGGAGTTACGAAAGTCAAGATCGCGAATGTCAAATCCGGCAAACTTACCATTGGCAAAGGAAAGAAACTGCGCCTGAATGCCAAGATCGTGCTGAAAAAGGGAAGTAAGGCGAGTAAAAAGCTGATCTATCAAAGTGCGAAACCGTCGATTGCATCCGTAAGCAAAAGTGGTGTGATCAAGGCGAAGAAGATTGGCAAGACCAAGATCACGGTGAAGTCCAAAGCAAATCCGAAAAAGAAAGCTGTGATCACGGTTGTCGTTGCGAAGAAGAACATCAAAGTAAAAAAGATCTCCATGAAGAAAACATTGACGCTGTATATGGACACCGGGGATGAAGACGAGGACGATCTGGATGATGAGGAAGAAACCACATTGGAAGAATCGGATACTTCGGATGACAGTGAGGATGCCGCTGAGGAAGAGGAAGACGATGAGGATGAAGAAGATGAGGACGAAGATGATACCGTTTTGTATGAGGGTGATGACGACACTTACGAGCTGGATTACAAAGTGCTTCCGTCCAATGCGACCAATCAGACTTTGAAATGGTCGAGTTCCAATAAGAAGGTTGTCACAGTAGACAATAACGGTGTTGTGACAATGGTTGGCGTAGGTAAGGCTGTTGTTACCGCAAAGTCCACGGACGGCACAAAGAAAAAGGCTGCCTGCACGATCACGGTGAAACCGGATGACGAGTAACTGAATATCAAAAAAGAATCCTGATAAAAAGAAAACCATAGATCGATCTGTTCGATTTATGGTTTTCTTATTTTTTGCCAATATTTTACATACAGACGGTAGTGGATTTTACAGCAGAAATTTAAGATGGGTCATGTAGTCAGGAAAAAGACGCAAAAAAAATTGTCACATACGTGGCAGGAGAAAATGGAGGTAGACATGAAAAGAATGAACAAAGTGATCGCTTTCTCTGTACTGGCAGCATTGAGCCTGACAGCGAACACCGTCTCGGTAGGAGCTTATGGTGAAACGTCAGAAAAAAGTACATTGACAGCAGACACCAAAGCGGTCGAGGATTATCAGACATGGAAAGAAAATACGTGGACAGGAAAAGAGTCCATTGATTCCGGGAAAATTGTACTGACACCGGGAGCAACGGAAAAGGATTTGAATTTTTGCTGGTATTCGGTAGAAAAAGGAACACCAAAAATTAAGGTGGGAAAGAAGAGTGATCTGTCGGATGCCAAGGTTTACAACGGAACAGCAACCGATATTGACCGATCAAACAGTGTGACAACATACAAAGCATCCAATAAGGTTTCCATTACAGGAGCATTTGACAAGAATACAACCTATTATTACAGCTACACAAGTGATGGAACAACATGGAGCGATGCACAGAAGTATGTTACAAGAGATTCTTCCAGTTACAAGATCCTGTTGGTAGGAGATCCACAGATCGGAGCTTCCGGATCCGAAGGACAGGGAACAATCGATGATGTGAACATTGCCGTAGATACATACAACTGGAATAAAACATTGAAAATGGCAGAGAAGAAAGATGGCGATGCAAGCTTTATCTTATCGGTCGGTGACCAGATCGATTATTCACAGGAAGACAGCAAAGATACCAATAATGTCCGCGAAAGCGAGTATGCTGGATTTTTGTATCCTGCACTTTTGAGAAATCTTCCTTTGGCAAGTTCCATCGGAAATCACGAGAGCAAGGGAACCGATTATAAGTATCATTACAACAACCCAAATGATGGCGACAATCTGGGAACCACGAACTCCGGAAGTGATTATTATTTCTCTTATGGAAAGGTATTGTATATCATTCTCAACAGCAATAACCGAAATGCGGCAGAGCACAGCTCTCTGATGGAAAAGGCAATTGCGAGTGCACCGAATGCAAAATGGAAAGTAGTAGCTTTTCATCATGACATTTATGGATCCGGACAGCCTCATTCCGATTTTGACGGAGCAAACTTAAGAACGATATTTGCACCACTCATGGACAAGTATGATATTGATGTATGTCTGACCGGTCATGACCACAGCTATGCAAGAACCTATCAGATTATCGATGGAACGGCGATTGAATACGGAGAAGATTCGGCTACCGATCCGGAAGGTACATTGTATATTGCAGCCGGTTCAGCCAGTGGTTCTAAATTCTATAACCTGGCAACCCAGAAGCAGTATTACATTGCGGAGCGTTCCAATACACAGCTTCCAACCTATTCTACGATCAATTTCTCTGATACAGAGTTTACGATCAACACATTTGATTATGAAGGAAATGAGTATGCGAAACCATTTACGATCAAAAAAGAAGGTACAAAAGATTCTGCGCAGAGTCTGATCAAAAAGGCAGAAGCATTGAGCAGCTCTGTATATTCTGAGGACTCTCTGAAAAAAGTGAATGAAGCAGTAACGGCATTAAAGGAGATCATTGCAGCAACAGCAAACGACAAGGGTGCCGAGAAATTGTCCACTCTTTATGACAAGACCAACAGTGGGGACAATGAAAATGATCCATTGAATTACTATGGATATGCGCAGGGCGAATATGCTTCTTCTTTGGGAGATACGACAACGACAACACTGCGTCCGGGATTTTCCACATTGCTGGACCGCACACTTCTCAAAGACCTTACAACGGTAGTAAAAGCGCAGGATTACGAAAAGGCTTATAACAACCTCAAAACGGCATTGGGAAGTCTGGAGTACAAAGTCGTGAGTTCTTATGAAGCGGATGATATTGATCTTAGTGATGATGTGGCAACAGTGACAACTGCAAAGAAAGTTACGCTTACGATCAAAAAAGGCACAAAATCGCTGGCAGGCAAAACGGTTACATTGAAAAAAGGCAAGAACTTTAAGATCAAAGCAACAAAGAAAAATACAACGAAGAAGATCACTTACACTTCTTCCAATAAGAAAGCAGTTAAAGTCAGTGCATCCGGTAAAGTAACCGCTTTGAAATACACCAAAAAGAAAGTTACGATCACAGTAAAAGTAGGAAGTGTGAAAAAGACTTTCAAAGTAAAAGTGAAACGATAAGGATGTAAGGTAACATGACAAAAAGCAAACGGAAAAAAGTGTTGGAAGCTGTTTTTACGATCGCAGGACTTTTGATCCTGATGGTAGTGATCGGCATAATAGGAAAATCTGTGAAAAAGACCCCTCTGATCAGTGATGATGGTTTGGAATATGCCAAAGCTACTGTCGTTGAGATTGTAAAAGGAAACAGCGGAAATGGAAGCAGCAATGGAGAGACTATGGCGGGCAGTCAGGATGTAAAAGTAGAGATTACATCCGGATCTTTCAAGGGAAAAGTTGTTGAGGCAAACAATCTGAATGGCTATCTGTACGGTGCCAATTGCCAGGTGGGTACAAAGGTGATCGTACAGATCAGCGGATATCAGGATGACATCAGTGCCAATGTGTATAACTACGATCGGGAATATGTGATGTACGCACTTGTGGGATTATTCCTCGTCGTTCTGTGTCTGATCGGCGGGAAACGGGGAATCTACTCCGCGGTAGCCTTGATCTTCACATTTATCTGTATCATTGGCTTGTATCTTCCCTTGCTATATCAGGGCGCCAGTCCATTTCCGGTAACCATTTTGACCGTATTTCTGATCACCGTTGTATCACTGCTTCTGATCGGTGGATATACGAAAAAAACATTGTGTGCAACGATCGGTACGATCATGGGTGTCGCGGTATCGGGATGTATTGCAATGGGATTTGGAAAACTGGCTCACATTTCCGGCTACAACACGGAAGATATTGAAAATCTGATCTATGTAGCACAGAATTGTAAGATTCAGGTAGGAGATCTTTTGTATTCGGGAATTCTGATCGCATCGCTGGGAGCGGTTATGGATGTTGCCATGTCGATCTCCAGCACGATTCAGGAGATACATGATAAGAACCCGGAGATCACATCGAGAGAACTGTTTCAATCCGGCATTCATGTAGGAAAAGACATGATGGGAACCATGTCCAACACTTTGATCTTAGCTTTTACAGGCACATCATTGAATACGATGATCATGATCTACGCATATGCGTATCCATATAATCAGACGATCAATATGTATTCGATTGGTATTGAGTTACTTAGAGGTATTTCAGGAACCATCGGGATCATTCTGGCAGTGCCATTTGTATCCTTCATTGGATCCTTATTATTAAAAAACAAAAAATAGAAGAAAAGAGGAAAAAAACATGAGATTAAAACAATTTTTAGCAACAGGACTTGCCGTAGCAATGGCATTCACCCTCACTCCGATCGCATCGACACAGGCAGATGCTGCAACACAGACCATTACATTATCCGGTTCTACATCGATTTCTCCTTTGGCACAGCAGCTGGCAAAGCAGTATGCAAAAGAAGTAAAAGGTGTGAAGATCAATTTTACCAATATTACCGGTTCAGGATCAGGAATTTCAGATGCAATGAATGGCAAAGTTGACATCGGTATGTCATCTCGTGCTTTAAAAGCAGATGAAGCAGCAGTTCTCAAATCCAATGTGATCTGCAATGATGGTATCGCGATCGTAGTAAATAAGAGCAATCCGGTCAGTGATATTAAACCGGATCAGTTGTATGATCTGTATGCTGGCAAGATCACAAACTGGAAATCCATCAATACATCTTATGACAAAGCAGTAGCCGTTTACGGAAGAGAATCCGGTTCCGGTACAAGAGGATGTTTTGAAGATGTTCTGAAAAATGATTATGCTAAAGATATTGCAAAGAACTACGGAAAATTAGCAGCAGAGATCGCATCAACCGGCGCAATGCAGACTTCCGTAAAATCTAATCCGGGAGCAATCGGATACATGTCTCTTGGTGATCTGGATGAGACCCAGGTAAAAGCTGTAAAATTCAACGGTGTAGTAGCAAACAAAGGAAATGTAGCAAATGGTACTTACAAAATGAGCCGTCCATTTGTGCTGGCAACCAAAGGAGAGCCTACGGGTGCAACTGCGGAATTTATCAACTGGATCAAAACAAGCAGCAATGCGAAAAAGATCATCAGCAAAATGGGATTTGTTACACTTTCCGAAGTAAAGATCGTTCCAAGACAGATCAAATTAAATGTTAAGAAAAACATCACTTTGAAAAAAGGCAAAAAGAAAACAATCAACTGCACAATTTACCCTGCAAATGCTGTAAACAAAAAAGTAGCAACCGTTTCCTCAAAAGGTGTTGTAAAAGCAAAGAAAAAAGGAAAAGCAACAATCACGATCGTTTCTGCAGAAGGAAATGTAACGGCTATCGTTAAAGTAACCGTTAAGGCTGCAAAGAAAACAACAAAAAAATCGACGAAGAAAACGACAAAGAAATAAGAAAGACAGATTGAATTGTTGAAAAAAATGGGGCACGGCTGTGCTCCATTCTTTTGTAAAAGTATGAGGGAAAGGTGATGTAATTGAAAGGTGGAAAAAAAGTATCAGATCTGATATTTAAATACATTTTGTTCCTTTTTACCATCATGACTGTTTTTTCGGTGGTCATGATCGGTGTGTATATGTTCCGGTCGGGAGGACCGGGAATTGCCAGAGTCGGACTGAAAAACTTTTTGTTTGGAAAGACCTGGGATACATCGGTGGAGCCGGCGCAATATGGTATTTTACCGTTTTTGCTGTCTTCGATCTGGTCAATGTTAGCAACCGTTGTTGTGACCGTACCGCTGTCAATTCTGGTGGCAGTGGGGATGAGCCATTTTATTCCGAAAAGGATCGCGTCGGTTCTTCGGACGATCATCAGCATGCTGGCAGGAATCCCATCGGTTATTTATGGATTTATGGGAATGATCCTTTTAGTACCGCTGGTACAGAATCTGTTTCAGCTTCCGGCCGGACTTACATTAGTTTCAGCGGTAGTTGTACTGATCGTTATGACTTTGCCAACGATCATTTCCGTCAGTGAATCGAGCATCACTTCGGTGCCAAAAGAATATATGGAAGCTTCACTGGCACTTGGAGTTGACCGTGAATATACAATCCTGCATGTAATTGTTCCTGCTGCAAAATCCGGCATTTTATCAGCAATTCTCTTAGGACTGGGCCGTGCAGTAGGAGAGACAATGGCAGTGATCATGGTTGCCGGCAATGTGGCACAGATGCCAAAACCGTTAGAACCGGTTCGCTTTCTGACCACAGCGATCGTGACAGAAATGGCATATGCCAGTCAGGAAACATCGGATGTGTTGATGGGCATTGGATTGGTACTGTTTGTATTTATCGTAGTGCTGAATGGACTTTTCTATGCCTTGATCAAGAGAACAACGGCAGAAAGGAAATAGAGGGGAAATTATGGAATGGAAAAAGAAAATTCGATGGTCATCGTTAGTATTCCGGATTCTGGTGATCATACTTACCGTAGCTGTGGCAGCACTGGCAGTAGGACTGATCGGATATATCCTGAAAAAAGGTCTTCCTTACGTCAGTAAAGAGTTTCTTACAACAGAACCGGACATTTTGATGGATCTGTATGGAATTAAACCGATGATCATAAACACGATATATACGGTTGTACTTACGCTATTGTTTTGTATTCCGCTTGGTATTGGAACCGCCATTTATCTGGCAGAATATGCGAAACAGGGAAAGCTTGTTTCGACGATACGATTTGCCATTGAGATCTTAGCAGGAATTCCTTCTATTGTATATGGCTTGTTTGGCCTTAATTTTTTTGTGCGGCGATTGTCGATCGGGGATTACGCCGGATCTATGTTAGCTGCTTCTTTGACGCTGACGTTGATCGTGCTTCCGACGATGATAAGAACAACAGAGGAATCGATGCTGGCAGTGGACAGCTCTTACCGCGAGGCGGCACTTGCGATGGGAATGTCAAAATTTTATATGATCCGCAAAGTGATCCTTCCCTGTGCAATGTCAGGAATTATTGTTGCGGTGATTCTCAGTATCGGAAGAATGATCAGTGAGTCCGCAGCGCTGTTATACACGGCGGGAATTGCACAGGAACTGCCAACATCGCTGATGGGACATGTAACAGAGCCGGGAGCAACGATGACTGTGCAGCTGTATTTATATGCGACGGAAGGTGGCGCACCGGAGTGGGTGCCATATGCCATGGCAGCCGTTCTGATGATCTTTGTCCTTTTGATCGAAATATTGACGCATTTGATCGCAGGCATTTTTTCTAAGAAAAATCGACAGTAACATCATACCTATTACATACGGAGGTTTGGATATGAGCATCATACAAACAAAGGAATTAAACTTAAGTTATGGCAAACATCATGTTTTGCATGACATTACTATGGAAATTGACAAAAATGAGATCACAGCGCTGATCGGACCGTCTGGATGTGGCAAATCTACTTTTTTGAAAACATTGAACCGCATGAATGATCTGGTGCCCGGATGCCGGATCAGTGGCGAAGTTTTATTTGACGGCCAGGATATTTACGGCAAAAAAGTTGGAGTAGCCGAATTGCGGAAAAAAGTTGGGATGGTATTTCAAAAGGCAAATCCATTTCCGGCGAGCATTTATGACAATATCGCATATGCGCCCAAATATCATGGAGTCCATGGACGAAAAAAGCTGGATGAGATCGTAGAGACCAGTTTGAGAAAAGCGGCACTCTGGGATGAAGTAAAAGACCGGCTGAAAAAAAGTGCATTGGGACTGTCCGGTGGACAGCAGCAGCGTCTGTGCATTGCCAGAGCGATCGCGCTGGAACCGGAAATTATCCTGATGGATGAGGCAACCAGTGCGCTGGATCCGATCTCGACCCAGAAAACCGAGGAACTTATGACGGAGTTAAAGAAAAACTATACGGTTATCATGGTGACGCACAATATGCAGCAGGCGGCAAGAATTGCTGACAAAACGGCGTTTTTCTTTATGGGAGATCTGGTGGAATATGGAGAAACCGGACAGATTTTTGAAGATCCGCAACAGGAAAAAACAAAAGCATATGTAAGTGGACAATTTGGTTGATCCTGTAGTAGAATGAGTAAAAAAATGGGAGAGAGGGGAAAAGGGTGAAGTCAGATAATTACGAGGACATCATTCATTTGTCGCGGCCGGTTTCCAGGCACCCCCGCATGGCAAGAAAAGACCGCGGAGCGCAATTTGCTCCGTTTGCGGCATTGACAGGACACGATCAGGCGATTGATGAGACGGCACGCCGGACGGAGACGTTTGTTGAACTCACGGAGGGGCAGCAGGAGGTTATCAATGAGCGCCTGCAGAAGATCCGGCAATGCCTGCCAGAGCATCCGGAAGTGGTGGCTGTGTATTTTGTTCCGGACGAAAAAAAGCAGGGGGGACGGTATATCAGACACCGCGGATATATCAAAAAATTTGATCTGTACAGCAAAAATATTTTATGGGAAGATGGCACAAAAATCCCAATCAGATTTTTATATGATATTGACTTTGCGCCCCAATAATGTATAATATGATAAGAAGTCGAAAGATTCGTCTCCTGGAAAGATGCGTAGTTCTCTATGAGGCAGCGAGGCGTCTTTTCGTAAACTATTAAAGAAAAGGAGTATAGTAAAATGCAGACAATTGATTTAAGTAAGTATGGCATTACAGGTGCTACTGAAATTGTACACAACCCTTCTTATGATGTATTATTCGCAGAAGAGACCAAGCCTGAATTAGAAGGTTTTGACAAAGGTCAGGAAAGTGAATTGGGCGCAGTAAACGTTATGACTGGTGTATACACAGGACGTTCCCCTAAAGACAAGTACATCGTTATGGATGAGAACTCAAAAGACACTGTATGGTGGACTTCTGATGAGTATGCAAATGACAATCATCCACTTTCTGAAGAAGCATGGGCTGAGTTGAAAGAGATCGCAAAGAAAGAACTTTCCAACAAAAAGCTTTATGTTGTAGATGCATTCTGTGGTGCAAACAAAGATACCCGCATGGCTATCCGTTTCATCGTAGAAGTAGCATGGCAGGCACATTTTGTAACCAATATGTTTATTAAACCATCTGCTGAAGAGCTTGAGAACTTCGAGCCTGATTTCGTAGTTTACAATGCATCCAAAGCACAGGTTAAAAATTATAAAGAACTGGGTCTTAACTCTGAGACAGCAGTTGCATTCAACATTACAAGCCGTGAGCAGGTTATCATCAATACATGGTACGGCGGAGAGATGAAGAAAGGTATGTTCTCCATGATGAACTACTACCTTCCATTGAAAGGCATTGCTTCTATGCACTGCTCCGCAAACACTGACTTGAACGGTGAGAACACAGCAATCTTCTTTGGTTTGTCCGGTACAGGAAAGACTACACTTTCCACAGATCCAAAACGTCTGTTGATCGGTGATGATGAGCACGGTTGGGATGACAACGGTGTATTCAACTTCGAAGGTGGATGCTACGCTAAGGTTATCGACCTTGACAAAGAGTCTGAGCCAGATATTTACAATGCGATCCGTCGTGACGCTCTTCTTGAGAACGTTACCTTGGACAAAGATGGTGTGATCGATTTCGCTGACAAGAGCGTTACTGAGAATACTCGTGTATCTTATCCGATCAACCACATCGAGAACATTGTTCGTCCAGTATCTTCTGCTCCAGCAGCTAAGAATGTTATCTTCCTTTCTGCTGATGCATTTGGAGTTCTTCCTCCAGTATCGATCTTGACACCAGAGCAGACACAGTACTACTTCTTATCTGGATTTACAGCAAAACTTGCTGGTACAGAGCGTGGAATTACTGAGCCTACTCCTACATTCTCCGCATGTTTCGGACAGGCATTCCTTGAGTTGCATCCTACAAAATATGCAGAAGAGCTTGTTAAGAAGATGGAGAAGAGCGGTGCAAAAGCATATCTTGTAAATACAGGATGGAACGGAACTGGAAAACGTATCTCCATCAAAGATACCCGTGGTATCATCGATGCGATCTTAAGCGGAGCTATCTTATCTGCTCCTACTAAGACCATCCCATACTTCAACTTCGAAGTTCCTACAGAGCTTCCAGGTGTTGATGCAGGTATCTTAGATCCTCGTGATACTTACGCTAACGCTTCTGAGTGGGAGACAAAAGCAAAAGATCTTGCTGCAAGATTTGTTAAGAACTTTGCTAAATACGAAGGAAACGAAGCTGGTAAAGCATTAGTTTCTGCTGGCCCACAGGCTTAATTCCCCTTATAAATCAAATCAGATGATTAAGTGCGAATACATGCTGGAAAGTGTGTGTTCGCACTTTTTTGCATGTTTGGTCGACAAAAGTGCTGATTCTTAGTGAAATCAGAAATTTTGATTGACATATTATGTCAAGGTGGCTAATATAATATTAAAGACAGGCAACTTGAGTGTCTGTCAAGCGTGGAAGTAAGGTGCTGTGCCGGAGAGCAGTGTCTTATGAGCTTTATACGGGTTTGACATTTACCACAATCTGGCTAGAGACCGCTGGTTTCGAA
>CAKREC010000037.1 GCA_934316925.1 uncultured Eubacterium sp. | reverse complement strand
GGCTGTTCTGGTGTTTGTTTTGGAATACAACAATCCAGCCACGATGGGATCACTGCCTTTGGGGCAGAAGATCATGGCGTCCCTTTTTCAATCCGTGACAACACGTACGGCAGGATTTGCGACCGTATCGCAGGCAGGACTTTCCAAGGCGACCGCCCTGATCTGCTGTATGCTTATGTTTATTGGCGGATCGCCGTCCGGTACGGCCGGTGGTGTCAAGACAACGACCGTGATGATCCTGATCTTTACAGTGATCTCTATCTTGCGGGGGCGCAACGACACCGAGTTGTTTGAACGGAAAGTAAATGCGAATGTGGTAAGAAGAGCCTTATCCATTTTCATGGTAAGTTTTGGCGTTCTGCTGGTGCTTTTAACGGCACTTTGTGCGGTACAGCCGGGAAACCTGATCGATTGTCTGTATGAGATGGTATCAGCGATCGCGACGGTTGGGCTGACCAGAGATTTTACGGCGAGCCTCAATACAGCAGGACAGATGATCATTATTCTTGCGATGTATCTGGGCAGAATTGGCCCGATCTCGCTGGCACTGTTTTTTAATACCAATCATTTTGTTAATTTGAAGACCTATCCGGAAGGAAAAATCGGGGTAGGCTGAGAATAGAGGGAGGCAGATATGGCAAGAAAAGAATTTGTTGTCATCGGAGTAGGAGAATTTGGCACGAATGTTGCGATCACACTGGCAGAATTTGGCGCGGTTGTTATGGCTGTGGATAAAGAAGAAAAAGCGCTGGAATTGATCGCCGATCAGGTGACGTATACGATCTGTGCCGATGCGTCGAATCCGGAAGTACTAAAGACACTGGGAATCCGCAATTATGACGGTGCCATTGTCGGAATGGGGCATGATCTGGAAACCAGCGTTCTGATCACGATGCAGCTCAAAGAGATTGGCATGCCTTATATTATGGTAAAAGCGGCTACCGAGCTGGAAGGCAGGATCCTTCACAAAGTAGGGGCCGATAAAGTGATCTTCCCGGATCGCGAGACGGGGATCCGTGTGGCAAACCAGATTGTGAATGGCAACTATTTTGAGGCGATCGAGTTGTCCGACAGCTATAGCATTGTGGAAGTGGATGCACCGGAGGCTTGGATCGGGAAGACACTGCAGGAATTGAATATCCGCGCAAAATACAATCTCAATGTGATCGGTATACGAAGTCTGGATGAGATGAATCCGGCGCCGGGAGCCAATGACATTTTGAGGGAAGGAGATCTTCTGATCGTACTTGGACATAATAACGATCTGAAGAAAATCACGAAATTATGATAGAAAGCAGTAGCAATCCGCAGATCAAACGCATCCAGAAATTGATGAAAAATGCCGGCTACCGAAGAAAAGAAGGCTGTTTTGTCGTGGAAGGCTGGAAGATGGTAGAAGAGGCTTTTTCGATGAAACTGATCGAGCATTTATATGTTGCAGAGGATCAGACCGAACACCTTGCAGACTGGCAGGGGATGGATCAAGTGCCGATGGACAGCGTGGCAGCTTCGCTGTTCCGTCAGCTGTCGGACACTGTTACCCCACAGGGCGTGTTAGCCATTGTAAAAATGCCGGTTTATCAAAGAGAAGATCTGGTATCGCAAAACGAGGCATCTTTTTTATGTCTTGAAAATATCCAGGATCCGGGAAATCTTGGCACGATGATGCGCACGGCGGAAGGTGCCGGTATGACCGCTGTGGTACTCAGCCGTGGCTGTGTAGACTTGTTTAATCCCAAGGTAGTACGTTCAACAATGGGTGGGATGTTCCGGGTTCCGTTTTATTTCTGTGACGACATGACGACAGAAGTAGAACAGCTTAAAACAGAAAAATTCTCGATATATGCAGCGCATTTGCAGGGGACGAAAGACTTTACACAGGTTCCTTATCAGGGGAATGTCGGGATTCTGATCGGAAATGAAGCCAATGGTTTGTCGGATGCCGTCAGTGATCTGGCGGACTATAAGGTCAAAATTCCAATGGAGGGAAAGCTGGAATCACTCAATGCAGCGGTCAGCGCCGCCTTGTTTATGTACGAAGTTCACAGAAATCGCTAGGGGAACAGTTGCAAAAAAAGCGATTTTCGAGTATGATAATAGGAATAGGTTTTACAGAGAAAGGAGAAAAGGGATATGTCGATGACTGTTTTTTGGCTGATCTTAGTAGCCGTTATGTTGTTGATCGAAATTCCTACGATGGGATTGACGACGATCTGGTTTTGTCTGGGATCTGCGGCAGCAGCGATCGTGTCGGCTGTGCAGGGACCACTTTGGCTTCAGATCGTTATTTTTACTGTGGTATCGATAGCAACGATGTTATTTATACGCCCATGGGCGATGAAACATTTCAATCAAAACCGGGCCAAAACCAATGTGGATGAACTGATCGGGAAAGAGGTTGTCGTGATCGAGGCGATTGACAATCTGGCCGGTAAAGGACAGGTGATGGTCAACGGTGTTGAGTGGATGGCGAGAAGTGAGGATGATACACCGATCGCCAAAGATGCGGTTGTTGTGGTTCAGCGAGTTTCCGGTGTGAAACTTTTTGTGAAACCATTCAATAAATAATATGATTCTGTGGGGACACAGAGAACGGAGGGAATTATGCCAGGATTAATTTTGTTTGCGTTGTTTATTATTATTTTGTGCATTTTGGCGTCTTGCATCAAGATCGTTCCACAGGCACATGCATACGTTTTGGAGCGTTTGGGAGGATATCAGGCTACCTGGTCTGTTGGCGTTCATTTTAAACTGCCGATCGTAGACAAAGTAGCCCGCAAAGTTCGTTTGAAAGAACAGGTTATGGATTTTGCACCACAGCCGGTTATTACAAAGGATAATGTTACGATGCAGATTGATACGGTTGTATTTTTCCAGATCACGGATCCAAAGCTGTTTACGTACGGCGTGGAGAATCCGATCATGGCGATTGAAAATCTTACAGCAACCACACTGCGAAACATTATCGGTGATCTGGAACTGGATCAGACACTTACTTCCCGTGAGACGATCAATACACAGATGCGTTCCAGTCTCGACATTGCGACTGACCCATGGGGAATCAAAGTAAACCGCGTGGAGTTGAAAAACATCATTCCACCTCGCGAGATTCAGGATTCCATGGAAAAACAGATGAAGGCAGAGCGTGAACGTCGTGAGTCGATCCTTCGTGCAGAGGGTGAGAAGAAATCGACAGTTCTTGTTGCGGAAGGTAAGAAAGAATCTGCTATTTTGGAAGCACAGGCGGAAAAAGAAGCAGCGATCCTTCGCGCAGAGGCGAAAAAAGAAGCGATGATCCGTGAAGCAGAGGGTCAGGCAGAGGCAATTGCACGCGTGCAGAAAGCAACGGCGGAAGGTTTGCAGTACCTGAATGAGGCAAATCCAAATCAGGCAGTTCTTACCTTGAAGAGTTTGGAAGCCTTTGAAAAAGCGGCGGACGGTCAGGCAACAAAGATCATTATTCCGTCGGAGATCCAGGGACTTGCCGGTCTTGCCAAGACAGCCGGTGAACTGGTAAAAAATGACTAAAAGATGAAAGGCAGGAAACGATTATGAGTCAGACGATCAGCCTGAAAGGCAGAGACTTTTTGACATTGAAGGATTTTACACCGGAAGAGATCCGGTATATGCTGGATGTATCCAAAGAGTTGAAAGAAAAAAAGAAAAATGGTGTAGTAGAGAAACCGTTTGAAGGAAAAAATATTGCGCTTATTTTTGAAAAAACAAGTACCCGTACAAGATGTTCTTTTGAAGTGGCAGCTCATGATCTGGGTATGGGTGTTACGTATCTGGATCCAAAGGGTTCACAGATTGGAAAGAAAGAAAGCATTGCCGATACGGCAAGAGTATTGAGCGGTATGTTTGATGGCATTGAGTACCGTGGTTATGGTCAGGAGATTGTGGAAGAACTGGCAAAGTATTCCAAAGTACCGGTATGGAATGGTCTTACCAATGAATACCATCCTACACAGATGTTAGCCGATCTTCTCACGATTGAAGAGCAGTTCGGCCATCTGAAAGGGATCAAGCTCACTTATATGGGGGATGCCCGCTACAATATGGGAAATTCACTCATGATCGCATGCAGCAAGATGGGAATGCACTTTACGGCATGTGCGCCAAGTGCATATTTCCCAAATGAAGAATTGGTAAAACAGTGTGAAGCGTATGCAAAGGAAAGTGGTGGAAGCGTGACCCTTACCGATGACGTGGAAAAGGGAACGGCAGATGCCGATGTTCTGTATACTGATGTCTGGGTATCGATGGGTGAACCGGACAGTGTCTGGGAAGAACGTATCAAAGCACTCCGACCTTATCAGATCAATGCGTCTGCGATGGCTAATGCCAGCGAAAACGCTGTATTTATGCACTGTCTTCCTGCCTTCCACGATCTGAAGACGACGATCGGAAAAGAAATCTATGAAAAATATGGTTTGACCGAGATGGAAGTTACCGATGATGTATTTGAAAAATACGCGGATGTCGTTTTCCGAGAAGCAGAAAACCGTATGCATACGATCAAGGCGGTTATGTATACTACATTGTAAATATGAGAAAAGGGGGCCAATATGGACAACAGTAACAACTTAAATGCCGAATACAGAAATGATTGGCTACATAAGATGGCATCAGTATGTGAAGAAAGCAGTACGATTGACTCTACTTTATTTTCTAAATATGAAGTCAAACGTGGACTTCGAGATGTAAATGGACAGGGAGTTCTTACGGGTCTGACCGAGATATCAGAGATTGTCTCTTATACGATGGTTGACCGTGAGATCATTCCGTGTGATGGAAAACTCTATTATCAGGGAATTGATATTGAAGAGATTGTAGATGGCTTTTTGGCAGAGAAACGTTTTGGGTATGAAGAAGTCGTATATCTTCTTTTGTTTGGCAAACTGCCAAATGTAAAAGAACTTGAGGACATCAAAGATGTACTGGCGTTTTACCGTCAGAATCTTCCTACCAGCTTTGTGCGTGATATTATCATGAAAGCACCAAGTACAGACCTTATGAATACATTAGGCCGAAGTGTGCTCACGCTGTATTCCTACGATGAAAAAGCGGATGATATATCGACAGAAAATGTATTGCGTCAATGTTTACAGTTAGTAGCATTGTTCCCGATGTTTTCAGTATATGGTTATCATGCAGCATGTTATTTTCATGGGGAGTCGAGTTTCTTTTTACATCCGCCAAAACCAGAGTACTCGACAGCAGAAAATATTTTACATATGCTTCGTCCGGACAGCAAGTTTTCTCCGCTGGAAGCTAAAATTCTGGATATTGCGCTGGTGCTTCATGCGGAGCATGGTGGCGGAAACAACTCTACCTTTACGGATCATGTCGTTACCTCATCGGGAACCGACACCTATGCAGCGATCTCGGCTGCACTTGGTTCATTGAAGGGGCCGCGGCATGGTGGTGCGAACAAAAAAGTATCCTTGATGTTTGAAGATATGAAAAAGAACGTAAAGGACTGGACGGATGAGCAAGAGGTTGAGACGTATCTTACGGCACTTCTCAATCGTCAGGCATTTGACAAATCCGGATTGATCTATGGTATGGGGCATGCCGTATACTCAATTTCAGACCCTCGTGCCAGCACATTCCGCCGGTTTGTAAAACGGCTGGCAGAAGAAAAAGGAATGCAAAAAGAATTTGCCCTTTACAATCTGGTTGAAGAATTGGCACCGAAAGTGATCGCAAAAGAGCGTCATATATATAAAGGTGTCAGTGCCAACATTGACTTTTACAGTGGTCTGGTGTACTCGATGCTGGGAATCCCGCTGGAGATGTATACGCCATTATTTGCGATCGGACGTATTGCCGGCTGGAGTGCGCACCGCATTGAAGAACTGGTAAATGCAGGTAAGATCATTCGTCCTGCGTATAAGGCTGTTGGCAAACATAAAAAATATATCCCATTAAGTGAACGTGAGTAGACGTTTGCACCAAAAGGAGAACACATGAAAGAAGAACAGGTTTTATGCGCTTGCAGTGCATATGAACAAAAATATTATTTTAATCCGAGGTACAATTCTTTGCCGGAACAGATTCAGCAGGAATTACAGATTTTGGCTGTTACCATGACCGAAGATGTAGGCGGTGTTTTTACGATGGAATTTGATGAAGATGGTTCTTTGTATATGTCTTCGACGGCCAAAGAAAATGACTTTGCCTACGATGAGATCGGAAGTCATTTGAAGATCAAGTCTTATCGGACTCAATATATGGACTTGCTTGAGAATCTGGAAACGTATTATCGATTATTTTTTATTGAGGGAAAAAAGAATGTTACTAGCAATTGATATTGGAAATACAAACCTGACTTTTGGATTGTTCGACGGAGAGAAGATCCTGCACAAATTTCGGCTGACAACGAGCCTTCCCCGCACATCGGATGAGTTTGGTGTGCAGATCATGGAGCAGTTGTCTCACCAGAATGTGTCAGCAGAGAATGTAGGGGATGTGGTGATCTCATCAGTAGTGCCAAAGATCATGTATTCTCTTACAAGCGGAATAAAAAAATATTTGAAATGTGATCCGATGATCGTCGGACAGGGAACCAAGACCGGGATCAACATAGCCATTACCAATCCGATGGAGATCGGTGCGGATCGTGTGGTAGATGCGGTTGGTGCCTATTACCTTTATGGTGGTCCGGTGATCGTGATCGATTATGGAACGGCGACCACATACGATCTGGTCAATGGAGAAGGTGCTTTGGTGGCCGGTGTGATCGCACCGGGAATCCGTACCAGTGCCAAGGCGCAGTGGAGCACTGCGGCCAAACTCCCGGAGATTGAGATCGTAAAGCCGGAATCTATTTTGGCGAAGAACACGATCGCCAGTATGCAGGCAGGACTTGTGTACGGAACGATCGGGCAGGCAGAATACATTATCGATCAGTTTAAGGCGCAATCCGGTTACAAGAATGTGAAAGTGGTTGCGACCGGCGGACTGGGACGTATCATTGCCGGCGGTACCAAGAAGATTGATATTTATGATTCAGAACTCACACTGCATGGCATGCGGTTTATTTATGAGAGAACCATGAAGGAACGGAATAAATGAAGCAGTTACAAATTGGAAATGTAAAACTGGATGGAAACATCGTTTTAGCACCGATGGCAGGAGTAACCGACCTGCCATTTCGTATTCTATGCAAAGAACAGGGGGCGGACCTGATCTGTACCGAGATGGTCAGCGCCAAAGGAATTTACTACAACAATAAAAACACCGAGGATCTGCTGCGTATTGAAGAAGCAGAGCGGCCGGTTTCGCTGCAGCTGTTTGGATCTGATCCGGATATTGTCAGTGAGATGGCAAAGAAGATCGAACACCGCAATTTTGATATCTTGGATTTTAATATGGGATGTCCGGTGCCAAAAGTAGTCAATAATGGAGAGGGTTCCGCTTTGTTGCAAAACATTCCCCTTGCGGCAAAGATCATTGAGAAGACGGTAAAGGCGATCCACAAGCCTGTAACTGTGAAATTCCGGAAAGGATTTCACCGGGGAGAAGTACAGGCGGTGGAGATGGCAAAGGCGATGGAACAGGCCGGTGCGGCTGCGGTAGCGGTGCATGGAAGAACGAGAGAAGAATATTACAGTGGTAAGGCAGACTGGGATGTGATCGCAGCGGTGAAAGACGCGGTGTCGATTCCGGTCATTGGCAATGGTGACGTGGTTACTCCGCTGGATGCTGAGAAGATGATGGAAGAAACCGGTTGTGATGGCATTATGATCGGACGTGCAGCAAGAGGAAATCCATGGATCTTCCACCAAATGAAGACATATTTTCAAACCGGTGAGCTGGAAGAAAAGCCGGATTTTGACTGTGTGTGCAACATGATCCTCCGTCATGCCAGAATGCAGGCGGAGTGGAAAGGCGAAAAAAGAGGCATCATGGAAATGCGTACCCATGTTGCCTGGTATACGGCTGGGTACCCACATTCTTCGGAACTGCGAAGACAGATGAACCAGATTGAGAGCTACACGCAGCTGGAAGAACTTTTAACAACCAAATAATGGGAATTGTGTCCAAATAGTCATAAAGACTTCACGATTCGTTCAAAAACCTCCGTTATGATTTTCATATAAACAAAATGAAAAACAGAAACGGAGGTTTTTATATGAAGGGATGGCTGAAAGGGCATAAAAAGATAATCGTGGGGATTGTGATCGCAGTTATCGTGTGTGTGGCAGCAGCAATAACTATTTTCTTCTTCTTTGGAAAGAAAAAGAAAACAAAAGATACCACACAGGTAAAGCAGAATACGGTGGCATTAACCAAGATGGATCTGACCAATTCGGTCAGTGCGACGGGTACACTGGAGAGTGCAACGACGAAAACGATCAGTGCCAGTGTTTCCAATGTGGAAGTAAAGAAAGTTTTGGTTGAAGAAGGCGATACGGTAAAAAAAGGTGATGTTCTGGCTGAGTTTGACAAAACAGACCTGCAGGAATCGTATGAAGAAGCGCTGGAAACCTACAATGATACGAAAACACAGACGGCCAGCGAATTGAGTTCGGCAAAGCGTAAATTATCGGAGGCGCAGGAAACGTATACGACGCAAAAAGCGAAATATGCGAAAGCAGTCAAAGAAGCAAAAGCAACTTACACCGCAGCGAAAAAGGCAGTATCGACAGCAAAGACCGCGGAAGAAAAAACAAAAGCAAATGAAACTCTGGAAAAAGCAAAAAGTGCTTATGAGCAGGCGGTTGAAGAGCAGACAAATGGAAATAAACAAAATAAAAACAGTGTGACGGATGCAAAAGAGTCGGTTACAACGACAACAAATAACAATAAAAAGTCTCTTCGTGAGGCAAAGAAAAACGTCGATGATGCAAAAGAACTGGTAGACCAGTGCAAGGTAAAAGCAACGATGGATGGCACTGTGACAGCAGTTGGCGTAGAAGCCGGAGACAGTTACAGCGGTGGCGATATGTTTGAGATCAGTGACTGTTCCGATCTGATGGTATCGACAACGGTTTCTGAATACGATATTGCAGATGTGAAAAAAGGACAAAAAGTCGTGATCCTTACCGATGCGACTGATGACATCGAGATCAATGGCGAGATTACATATGTAGCAGTGACTACCGGTTCATCGCTTAGTTCTTCCAGCAGCAGTTCTTCCAATTCGTCGATGGGAATGTCGTCCTCATCTTCTTCCGACAGCTCTTCGGGGTATGAGGTCCGGATCAAAGTCAAGGACAAAAATGATGCGCTTCGTGTGGGCATGACAGCAAAATGCAGTATTATCCTGGATGAAGTAGAAGATGTATATGCGGTACCATATGATGCGATCCACACAAATACCAGTGGAGAAAGTGTGATCTATACCTTAGATAAAAGTACCAACACCCGTTCCGAAGTTGTGGTTACCAAGGGAATGGAAAGTGACTATTATGTAGAAGTCAGCGGCGATGGTCTCAGCGAAGACTTGCAGGTGATCATTCCATCGGATGAGACTTCCCGCAGTAAATCTGACAGTAGTAAAGACAGCTCTTCCTCCTTCTCCTTGCCAGGTACCGGTGGCGGAAGCAGTGGCGGTGGCATGGGTGGCGGCCAGCCAGGTGGCGGAATGGGCGGCGGCCCGGGTATGTAGGGGGTGCTTTTATGAGTGAAGAAAAAGTGATCGACCTGCATCATATCGTGAAGCGGTTTTACGTGGGAAAACCAAATGAACTGGAGATTTTGCACGGCATTGACCTGACCGTAAAGGAAGGGGAATTTGTTTCAATCGTAGGAGAGTCCGGTTCCGGAAAGTCTACGCTGATGAACATTATCGGCGCACTGGACCGGCCAACAGAAGGCGACTATTTTTTGCATGGTGTGGATGTTGCTTCGGCAAAAGACAAACAACTATCCGAGATCCGCAACCGGGAGATCGGTTTTGTGTTCCAGACCTACAACCTGATCCCGCGGACAACGGCATTAAACAACGTAGAACTTCCAATGTTGTATGCGGGCGTAAATAAGAAAGAACGAACGCAGCGTGCAAGAGAACTTCTTACGATGGTTGGTATGGAGAACCGTCTGACACACCGGTCCGATGAGTTGTCCGGTGGACAGAAACAGCGTGTTGCGATCGCGAGGGCGATGGCCAATGAGCCTTCGATCATCCTGGCAGACGAACCGACCGGAGCACTGGATTCTAAAACTGGAGAAAAGATTATGGATATTTTTCATAAGCTCCATAAGGAACAGGGGAAAACCATTGTTCTGATCACGCACTCCCAGGAACTGGCAGAGCAGACGGAACGGATCCTCACATTAAAAGATGGTATGTTTGTCGGCGAGAGAAAGGGAGGTGCGCTATGCTGATCATTGAAAATATAAAACTGGCTATGAGCGGTCTCCTTGGCAATAAAATGCGTTCGCTGTTGACAATGTTGGGAATTATCATTGGAATTGGATCGGTAATTGCGATTATGACGGTAAGTTCCTCGCTGACTAATTCGATCACAGACACATTTGCCAATATGGGAGCAAATAATGTTACGGTTGGTCTGCAGCAGAAAAGCGAACAGCAGGAAGTTCGTTCAAACGGACTGAAATTCGGAAAATCAAACCGCAGTGTTTCTATGGACGATGAGGACTACATCACCGATGAAATGTTAGAAAAACTGCAGAAAGAATTTTCCGGGAAAATCGATGGAATCTCACTTTCCGAAAGTCAGGGAAGCGGAACGGTAGAAAAAGGTGGAAACAGCGCGAACATTTCTCTGACAGGGATCAATGCCACATATTATGATGCGAATGATATCACGCTTACCGAAGGCCGGTATCTGACAAAAGAAGATGTCGATGGCAGCAAGAGTGTGATCATGGTTTCTGATAAAGTCATTGAAAACGTCTTTGATGGAGATGCTTCATCTGCGTTAGGTCAGAAGATCAATGTTGATGTCGATGGTGTTTACTATAGCTTTTATATTGTAGGAGTCTATGAGTACGAACAAGACGCGGACTCTTTTTCCTCGGATTCGTCCGAAGATGTTACGACCAGTGCTTATATCCCGATCACAACCGGGAAGGCATTGTTCCATACCAATGATGGTTATTCGCAGTTTACGATCCTGACAAACTCATCCGTTGAGAGTGTTACGGATTTTGCGGACAGTGTGGAAGATTATATGAACCAGGAATTCTATCAGAATAATGATGACTATCAGATCAGTTCCTCTACGATGAGTTCGATCACCAGTTCCATGAATGAAACCATTGGCACGGTGTCGATCGCCATTGCTTTCATTGCCGGTATTTCTCTTTTAGTAGGAGGTATTGGAGTTATGAACATTATGCTGGTTTCCATAACCGAGCGAACCAGAGAGATTGGAACCAGAAAGGCACTTGGCGCAAAGAACAGTTCGATCCGGCTGCAGTTTATCATCGAGTCCATTGTTCTTTGCCTGGTAGGCGGAATCCTTGGTATTATACTGGGACTTGTACTGGGCACGATCGCAGCATCGGTACTCGGATATTCGGCAGCAGCGCCGATCACAGCGATCATCATTTCCGTTGTATTTTCTATGGTGATCGGAATTTTCTTTGGATATTATCCAGCCAATAAAGCAGCGAAGATGAATCCGATCGAAGCCCTCCGCTATGAATGAGCCGGAACCAATATGGCGAAGCCATATTTCAAGATGGTTCCGGCGACCTGCCGCCGAGCGCAGTTGAGGGGGCGTTACGTAAAGAGCCGGGTGGCGACCTGCCGCCGAGAGCAGTCGAGGGGGCGAAACAACTGGCCGGAACCAATAAAAAGTCATATTGATTCGTGAAAACGGATGAATATGACTTTTTTTGTATACAAAAAATTCAAAAACGACCAAATGTGGTATTCTGTTATCTAATAGTTGTAGTACTTAATTTCAGGGCCTTGAAAGAGGGGAACATACCAATGGATACAAAACTTGTGATACAAGCGAGAAGGCACAACAAAGATGCGTTTGCGGAGCTGATCGAAAAAAATCAGGCAGGCATGTATAAAGTGGCAGCTGCTATTTTGCAAAATGATGAAGATGTTGCGGATGCAATGCAGGAAACGATCCTGATCTGCTGGGAAAAAATTGGTTCGCTGCGTCATGCGAAATATTTTAAGACATGGATGACGCGGATCTTAATTCACCAGTGCTATGCGATCTACAACAAAAACAAGAGCATCACAACGGTGGAAAAGCTGCCGGAGGTGGCGGCAGAACCGGAGAAATACGAAGAAGTTGAATGGCAGGATATGTTAAACCATTTATCACAAAAACAGCAGATTGTTGTGGAGCTTTATTACGGGCAGCAGTTTAAGGTAAGGGAGATCGCGGACATGCTGCAGATTGGACAGAGTGCGGTAAAAAGCCGGCTACAATCGGCAAGAAAAACATTGGAACAGCATTATTTCACAGACGAAGGAAAGGAGTGAGCGGATATGGAGCAATTTTCAAAATGGATTCGTACGGTGAAACGAACGGAAAGCGTGCCGGATACAGTAGGTAGAGCGGTTCAGGATACGCTGAGCAGTCTGCCGGATAAACCGCAGAAACGAAACGGGGGAGCTGTGTGGAAATGGGGTTCTGTCGTGGCAGCAGTACTGGTGCTGGTATGCGGAGGAATTCTGGTGGTGAATCCATCGCTGGCGGCAAATCTGCCTATTTTAGAGAAAATCTTTTTAAAAGTTGAAAAAACGGCAGTCTATTCCGGAACATATAATGAAGCAAAAAAAATACAGTCCGAAAATACAGCGGGGCTGAATGCAGAAAGCCAGGGCGTGAAAATCACAGCTTCGGAAGTATACTGCGACGGTTTTTCAGTGTATGTTACGATGGAAATGCAGTCGGATCAATATGATTTTTCGGATGAAGAAAATTCAATCTGTATGAAAACGCAGTATGGGTTTGAAAATACGATTTCCAAAGAAGACTCGGATATTATATTGGATGGAAAAAGCGTGGGAAAACATACATTTATCGGAATGATGAAGTTTGATGAAACGGACGTGACGAAAAAGGATGGAACACTGGGAATCCGCATCCTGGAAATTTATCTGTCCAGTGGAGATCAAAACATTTCCGGGGAGTGGAACTTTGAAATCCCGTACAACGTAAGTGAGAAAGGTGTTCAAAAGGTTGAGATCAATGAGAAAGTGAATGATCATCTTACCATAAAAAATCTGTTCATTTCGCCGTATCAAATTGTCTTGTTTACGAAAGAAAAAAGCAATGTAAGTAATCAGATCGCTTTATTTGATCAGGATGGAAAACGGATCCCATTCGAAGAGATTGGGAATGGCAGTGGAAAATGGGAGAGAAAGCTTTATGCAACGGGCGGACGTGAGATAACGAAAATTTATGGATATGTTACGATGACGAATGATTTTACGTTGTATCTGGCAAAAACAAAAAAAGAGGCAAAACGATTATCCACATATCAATTTTGTGTGGAGATAAAAGGAGTGGAGTGATATGAAGCGTAAAAAAAGGCGTGTTTGTTTGCTGATGCTGATAAGTACCGTGGTGCTTATTGGCAGCGCGTGTAGTAAAGACGACACGAGTAGAACAAATAAAACACTGGAAAATCAGGGGAAAGCGTATGTAGATCAGTACCAAATGAGTGTTTCGCTCGACACGGAAAATAAGGTTATTTCGGGGACTGTGAAGGCGACATTACAGAATGCCACCGAGGATGATCTGAAAACAATCTGTGTGCGTAACTGGGCAGCAGCGATCTTGAAAGGAAAAAAACAAAAAACAGAGATTTTTTCAGCTAAAATCGGCGATCGAGAGCTGGAAGTTGAGAGTAAAGAAGATCCTTCGGTTGTATACTTGTCCGATCATGACCGGATTCTGGCACAAGCACGGGAATCCATTACGGTGGAATATTCATTTCGAACCGGGATACCGGAACAAAAAAACCGCTTTGGTTATGTTCGCTTTGATCAGCATGAAATGTATCAGCTATCCTTTTGTTTTCCGCAAATTTCACGATACCAGGAGGGACAGTGGAATGAAAATCCCTATGTTGGAGATAGTGATGAGACTTATGTAAATGAAGTGGCGGATTATGAAGTTACCTTGGAACACCCTGAGGAATACGAAGTTGCAGCTACGGGAACCGAGCAGACTCATGACGGCAAAACGGTGATCACCGGGCAAAATATGAGAGAGTTTGCCGCAGTGGTGTCCGATCATTTCGATAAGATCGAAGATCAGGAAGGCGGTATTCCTATCTTTGTATATGGACCGGATTATAAGGGAAACCGGAATTACTATGAATATTCCATGCAGCTGGCAAAAGAGGCGGTTCGCATTTATACAGAAAAGATCGGTGCTTATCCATTTTCAGAGATCAAACTGGTACACTGTTTTTCGGGAGGCGCAATGGAATATCCGGGCCTTTGTATGATCGGTATGCCGGACGTCAAAGACTATCGAAAAATAGGGAATGATGGTCGTGCTGAGCTGGAAGCCCATGTCCCACATGAAATTGCGCATCAGTGGTTTTACGCCGCAGTCGGAAATGATTCCTACAAAGAACCATGGCTGGATGAGGGATTCAGTGAATTTTGTGAAGATATTTTGCTCCCATATTTTGCCAGTGGAAAAGTACAAAAGAATCTGTGGAAAAACATGGGCTATCGGTCTACGAAAGATCTGGATAAATGGCTTCAGAAAACGGTCATTCCACAGACGGATCGCACCAAACCGATCAATCGGAACGTAAGCGATTATCGTGATACGAAGTATGAATATTCCGAATGTGTTTATGAGGGCGGAAAATTGTTTTTATATGAGTTATGGAAGGAAATGGGGGACCAGACATTCTTTGATCTGCTGAAAAAATATTATGAGACCTATCGGTTTCAGATTGCAACAACTGATGATTTTTTGAAACTTGTCCGTTCCGAGAAAGATGATAAAAAAGTGGAGAAGATCATCCGGAAATATATCGAGACAAATTAAGTGGGGATTTTCCGGTACCGATTGATTTTTTTCCCGAAAATGAGTATACTTACGGTAATAGAACAGGGAGGTTGCCTATGGGAAATAAAGCAAAAAGGATCGCGCACCGGGGATTTTCCTCCGAGGCTCCAGAGAATACGACAGCGGCGTTCGCACTGGCTGCAGAAGGAGATTTTTTTGGGGTAGAATGCGACATCTGGAAGTCAAAAGACGGCGTGTATGTCGTATCGCATGACAATCATTTATCGCGAATGTGCCTGTCGGATGGGATTATTCCGAAGATGACATACGATCAGATCTATCAGTACCCGGTTGTGAAGGGAAAGAAAAATGGAAACTATGCCACGCTGCACATACCAACATTTCGTCAGTACTTATCCATTATTGCCCGCAGTGATGTGAGTCATCCAGTGATCGAACTGAAGGCACTGTTTAATACGGCAGAATTAGGTGAAATCCTGGATTTGGTAAAAGAGTTTGAATTATATGACCGGGCGTATTTTATCAGTATGCACCAGTCGGTACTGCTTCTTTTGAAGGAGCAGTGTGGATTTCCGGCAGAGCGGCTTCAGTATGTGTATGGAGTGCCAAGACCGAGTAAGACGCTGCCGGTAAGCATGGAACTGGAGCAGTGGCTTATTGACAACCGGATCAATCTGGACACCCGGTACACCTTGCTGTCGGAGGGAAATGTGATGCGGCTTCATAAGGCGGGCATTCAGATCAATGTCTGGACGGTCAACCGGAAAGAGGATTTTCTGCGACTGGAGAACTGGGGCGTGGATATGATCACAACAGAAAAATATTTTAGATAGGTTTTGACAGAAAGGAGAAGCTATGAAATTTTTGAAAGAACTGAGATGGAATATTATTGCAATGTCGATCGCTTATGTCGCTCTGGGGGTTATCCTGATTTTGTGGCCGGAGGCTACGATGACGACAATCTGCTACGTGATTGCAGCAGGACTTTTGGTGACGGGAATTGTTTCACTGATCCACTATGTCAGTCATGAGGTGGAGCAGGTGATCTATCGTCATGAACTGGTGATCGGAGTCAGTGCTGTGCTCGGAGGTATTCTGATCATTGTAAAAGCGGAACAGATTACGAATCTGATCCCGATCGTACTCGGATTTGTGATTACGATCAGTGGTATTTTGAAACTGCAGAATTCAGTGGATCTGATCCGTCTTGGATATGGTCCGTGGAATGTAGCATTTGTGCTGGCTGTTATCAACATTGTGGCGGGAATTGTTTTACTCATCAATCCGTTTGCTAAGGAAATGCTGCTGATCATCATCGGTGTATTTATGGTCTACAGCGGCTTGTCGGATCTGTATGTGACACTGGCAATCTCGAAACGGTTGAAAGATGTTAAAGAACAATTTGATTATATTGAAAAGGACGAAGAGTAATGACATATCATTCTTTATCGAAAGAACTTCAGGAAAAAATCCAGCAGGATCGCAGGAAACACTGGGTCAATCCGTATGCCTGCAAGGATGAGGATATTGTCAGGAGAGAGCCGGGGCACGACAAAGCAAATCTTTGGCGCCCGGCTTTTGTCCGTGATACAGAAAAAATCATGCATGTCCCATACTATAACCGGTATTCGGACAAGACACAGGTATTTTCTTTTTATCAGAATGATGATATTTCCAGAAGAGCACTACATGTTCAGCTTGTGGCGCGGAATGCGAGAAATATCGGAAGTGTGCTGGGGCTGAATACGGATCTGATCGAATCGATCTCATTGGGACACGACATTGGACACACGCCTTTTGGACATGCCGGGGAGCGTATTTTGAATGAACTGTATCAACAGCATACCGGACGCAGTTTTAATCACAATGTGCACAGTGTCCGTGTGCTGGATGGTGTGATCTGGCGGAACATCAGCTTGCAGACGCTGGATGGAATCCTGTGTCACAATGGAGAACTGGAGCTGATAAAGTATCAGCCGTGCAACATGTCTACATTTGTAGAATTCGATGAAAAGGTGGAGCGGTGTTATACGGATCCGTCCTATATCGGCGAGTTGATCCCCTGCACACTGGAAGGATGTGTCATGCGTATCTGTGATATTATCGCTTATCTTGGCAAAGATCGTCAGGACGCGGAGCGGCTCGGACTTCTTCAGGGGGACCGTTTTTCTACGGATGCGATTGGCAGCTCCAATGCGGAGATCATCAATAATCTGATCGTCAATCTTCTAGAAAACAGTTATGGAAAACCATATCTGAAAATGGATGAAGAGTATTACGATGCACTGAAAAAAGCGAAAAAAGAAAACTATGAGATGATCTATAACAACAAACAGCTCAATGATCTGTACGAGAATCAGATCCGGCCAATGTGGGCGGAACTGTATGAGGAATTGCTGCGTCAGGCAAAGGCAGAGGATAAAGATTCTATTTTTTATCGGCATCATATACAGTATGTGAAGAACAACAATTTCCGACCGGCACCCGGACAGATCCCTTATGAGGAACAGGAGAAAAACCAGTTGGTTGTCGATTACATGGCAAGTATGACGGACGATTATTTTCTGGCTCTTTACCGGGAACTTTTTCCTAAGGGCAAGTATCAGGTGGAATTTAAGGGATATTTTTAAGAAAAAAGTCCGTATACGAGGGCTCATACATAAGGGAAGGAGAGCAGACAAATGATAAAAAATCTGGTATTTGATGTAGGCGGGGTGCTGCTGTCATACCGCTGGCAGGATATGTTTTTGGAGCAGGGGCTTACGTGGGAGGAGATCGAACCGCTGGAACAATGTCTATTCCGGGATGAAATCTGGGCAAAAAAACTCGACAGCGGTTTTATCACGGTGGAACAGGCAAAGCAGGAGTTTATTGCGAAAGGAGTTCCGCATGCCAAAGAAGTGGCATGGTTTTTGGATCATATTGAGGAAATGTCGGTGCCAAGGCAAAAGGTGTGGGATCGTGTGATCGCTTTGAAGCAAAAGGGATACCACATTTATCTTTTGTCGAATTACTCACAGGAAATGTTTGAAAAGCATACCAAGGGTGCCGATTTTCTGGATGTATTAGACGGTGGCGTAATTTCATATCAGGTTCATGCGTTGAAGCCGCACCGTGAGATCTACGAGGCACTGTATCAAAAATATGCTCTCAATCCGGAGGAGTGCCTGTTTTTTGACGATCGACTGGAAAATGTAGAGGGAAGTAAGGAGACTGGAATGCAGGCGATTCAGGTGCTTTCAGAAGAAATGCTCTGTGAGAAGCTGGATGATCTGCTAAAATAGAAGGAAGCGAATAGCGAAGTGGATTTGTGGGAATCGATTTGTGGAAATCCAACCGTGGAAATGCAGTTGCCGGATCGTGTTGATAGACTTGTTTTGACATATGAAATGTGATAAAATATTTTACATATTGAAATTTTTAAATCAATTTTGAAATAAGAGCAGGAGGAGCTACAGTGGATAAAGAATTAGTCATTGTACTGGACTTTGGCGGTCAGTATAACCAGTTGGTTGCCCGTCGTGTCCGTGAGTGTAATGTTTATTGTGAAATTTATTCATATAAAACGGATTTGTCCAAGATCAAGGAGATGAATCCAAAGGGCATCATTTTAACCGGAGGCCCTAACAGCTGTTATGAAGAAGGAGCCCCTACGTATTCAAAAGAACTTTTTGAAATGGGAATCCCGGTACTTGGACTTTGCTATGGAGCACAGTTGATGATGCATGTTTTGGGCGGTACCGTCGAAAAGGCACCGGTTCGTGAATATGGAAAGACCGATGTATTTGTGGATACCAACAGTGCATTGTTCCAGGATGTATCTGAAAATACCGTTTGCTGGATGAGTCATTTTGATTATATTTCGAAGGTGGCACCGGGATTTGAAATCTGCGCGCATACGGCAGACTGTCCGGTAGCAGCAGCACAGAATCCGCAGAAAAAATTGTACGCGATTCAGTTCCATCCGGAGGTGCTTCATACGGTAGAGGGAACGAAGATGCTGTCGAATTTTGTATATCACGTCTGCCAATGTTCCGGTGACTGGCGTATGGATTCTTTTGTGGAGCATCAGATCCAGGCGATCCGTGAAAAAGTTGGCGACGGCAAGGTGCTTTTGGCACTTTCCGGTGGTGTGGATTCTTCTGTACTTGCCGGACTTTTATCCCGTGCGATCGGAAAGCAGCTGACATGTGTATTTGTAGACCACGGTCTGCTTCGTAAAAATGAAGGCGATGAAGTCGAAGAAGTATTCGGAAACAGCGGAACCTTTGACCTGAATTTTGTCCGTGTCAATGCACAGGAACGTTACTATGAAAAATTAGCCGGTGCAACCGAGCCGGAGAATAAACGTAAGATCATCGGCGAGGAATTTATCCGTGTCTTTGAAGAAGAAGCAAAGAAGATCGGTGCCGTTGATTTCCTTGCACAGGGTACGATTTATCCGGATGTGGTAGAAAGCGGTCTTGGCGGAGAATCCACCGTGATCAAAAGTCATCACAACGTAGGCGGCCTGCCGGATTATGTTGATTTCAAAGAGATCATCGAACCACTTCGTGATCTGTTCAAAGACGAAGTTCGTAAAGTTGGTCTTGAACTTGGACTTCCGGAGTACCTGGTATTCCGTCAGCCATTCCCTGGTCCAGGCCTTGGAATTCGCATTATCGGGGAAGTAACCGCGGACAAGGTTCGCATTGTACAGGATGCTGATTATATTTATCGCGAAGAAGTTGACAAAGCAGCAAAAGCTTATAAAGAAGAAAACGGCAAGGACGCACCATGGATGCCGAACCAGTATTTTGCTGCACTGACCAACATGCGGTCTGTAGGAGTTATGGGTGATGAAAGAACCTATGACTATGCGGTTGCACTTCGTGCTGTTACCACCGTTGACTTTATGACGGCAGAGAGCGCGGAAATTCCATTCGCTGTGCTGCAGACGGTAATGACAAGAATTATTAACGAAGTTCGTGGGGTGAATCGCGTATTCTATGATCTGACGAGTAAGCCACCGGGAACGATAGAGTTTGAATAAAAGGCTAAATCCCTACAAGGCTTGTATTTACAGGCTTTGTAGGGATTTTTTATGTGCAAATGGGTACGTTTTGGGTACAAAAATTTA
>CAKREC010000036.1 GCA_934316925.1 uncultured Eubacterium sp. | reverse complement strand
CATTATGCAATGCCAGTAAGAAATCAGATATACGATGCATTGCAGTATGGTAAACAGGTTGCTGATCTTGCGGGGAGACATCGGGCAGAAAAGAATGAAAGACAAGGTGACGACCGTGACAGACAGCCGACAAAGGATGAGTTTTTGTCGGGCATGTATCGGGATGATCGGCTTACTCCAGTGATTACGCTGGTTATCCATTTTGGAGCCAGTGAGTGGGATGGGCCGTTATCATTAAAAGAGATGATGGCAGTATCCGATGAGACGATTTTATCGTATATTCAAGACTATAAAGTCAATTTGATCGATCCATCGCAGATTGCAGAGAGTGATATGAATAAGTTTCATTCCAGTCTCCGCGAAGTCTTTAATTATATACGCTATTCAACAGACGGTGCGAAATTGAAGGAGTATTTAGAAAGTGAAAGCCGCCTGCAGAATTTGGAAGTTCGTGCAGCCAGAGTGATCAAGACAATCACAAATTCAAAGTTTGAAATACCAGAAGGGGCAGAGGTGATAAAATGCTGTCATCGATTATGAATACAGTAGATTTTTTAGGGAATTTTTGCGTCGTACTAATTACACTCTATACCTTTTATTTAACCTTTTGTTCTAAAAAGATAAAGGTTATCGGATATTCGGATGTCACATCGGCATTTGAGGGAGAGTATTTAAAAATTTCGTTGCAATCATTTTCGATGAAGGCATTTGAAATAACCAGCATATGCGTAATCACAGAAAATGGACAAAGCATTTCATTAAAATTGGAACAATCGACGGTGTTAGAGCCAAGAAGAACTGTGGAGTTAGTTACGGAACCATATACAAAGTTGATTGGTTTTCCAGAACACATGACGGACATTTTGATGGGAAAATGGAATCTGATTTTGGTTACAAGGGGACAAACGATCTGTGCATCCATGAGAAGATATCAGCGCAAGAAACATATTGAAAGAAAGTATAAGAAACATCAGTATGAGCGGATACAGACTTGGAGTAGTGAATATGAAGATGTGGTTCTATCGGAATCTGTTCGTTATGCGATTCAGATAGTTCATGAAGAAAACTATGAATTAGTATATATGACCGAAGCGGGATTTACCAATCGGTGTCTTGCAGGGTACAATTCCTTCGATATTGAATGTATGGATGCGGAGGACATTAGACAGATGTTTGCGGAGCTGTTGCATATGGACATTGATTACATATTGATAACAGAGTTTCCTAAATTTGAGTAGGATCTGTTTCAAGAGTTGCTCAAGACAAAGCTTGAAATAGAAAATTGGAATAAAATATCTTATTCCAATTAAAATATGCGTTATTCCAATTTTCTCTCTTTTGAATAACAAGTTTTATTTGACTTGTAGCGAAAAGAATAGTATTCTTTGTTATATGAAGGGGGTATTGCAATGAAGTTTAGTCAGGATAAAAAAAATACGATAAAAAAATATATATTAGAAAAGATTGCGCAAAATACAGCGTCGGTTTCAAAAGTAGTCGCAGACACTTTTGGGATAAATCCATCAACGGTTCATGCTTATATAAATGAACTTATTGAGGAACATGCTATAAAAAAAATAAAAAGAGGACAATACGAATTAGTTAGCCAGGAGTTTGAATATGAATTATTCAGAAAAGAGGGAGATCTGGATAATGACACATATGCATTTAATGTGTGCCTGAGTCCGCATATACGTACTCTTGAAAAAAATGTGCAGGATATCTGGAGCTACACATTCAGTGAAATGATTAATAATGTAATGGATCATTCTATGGCAGAAAGTGTACGAATTGTAGTCACACAGAATTTTATGTCAACTTGCACATGGATTTTAGATGATGGTATTGGTATATTCAAAAAGATTCAGGAATATTTCAAGCTTGGGTCTATTGATGAGGCCATCTGCGAACTTTTTAAGGGAAAGCTTACGACGGACACAGAGAATCATTCTGGTGAGGGGATTTTTTTTAGTTCCAAATTAATGGATGATTTTTATATTACTTCAAGCGGGAAGATTTTTACGAATAATAAATATGATGACAGCCAGATTCTTGATTTTGTTTCAGAAGTTCAAAAGGGAACGTGTGTGTTTATGAAACTTTCAAATTTTAGTCATAAAACAGCAAAAGAAGTGTTTGATATGTATGCCAATCTGGATGGCGGATTTGTCAAAACAACAATTCCATTGAAAAATATATTTGACAGTTCGCCGGTTTCTCGGTCACAGGCAAAACGGGTATGCAATCGCTTAGATAAATTTAAAGAGGTTATTATTGACTTCGATGGTGTTTCCTGGATGGGGCAGGGATTTGCTCATCAGTTGTTTGTTGTATTTGCTGACAATCATTCAGATATTGTGATGACGCCAGTTAATATGAACGAGGACATAACAAAGATGTACAACCATGTAATCATGTCAAGAAACAATTAATTTTCCTCAAAACAAAGAAAGAATAGATATGTTACAACTTATAGATTTTATTATGCAGGACATGAGACCGGTTCTGAATTATGTTTTATGGTCTGCAGGCGTTACGTTTTTGCTCTGTGGACTGTGGTTTCTGATAAACAGGATGCGGAAGAGTTCATTGCCGGCGGCAGGACAGACAGTGAGCATTATTCTTCTGATATTTTATATGATATTGATATTGAAAATCTCGATCTTTTCAAGAGAGATGGGGAGTCGCATCGGGGTCAGTCTGCTGCCGGGGGAGACATGGACGACCGACTGGCAGGGGCGTGCGTATGTGATTGAAAATGCGCTGCTTTATATACCACTTGGTTTGCTGGGGATGCAGGTCCTGCACTCGGTAAAAAAGAGAGGAATGCTGGTTGTACTATTTGGCTTTGGACTGAGTGTTATTGTTGAGGTCACACAGCTTTTCACACATATGGGGTATTTTCAGGTGGATGATCTGATCATGAATACTGGGGGAACTTTGATTGCAGTGTTGCTTATAGTACTTTGGGACAAGCTTAAGAAATCATGGAAAAGTTTGATGGAACGATAAAAAATTTTTATATATAAGAAGAGGTGGTTTACGATGTTGTTTATTGGAGTTGATCTGGGAACTTCTTCTGTAAAATTATTATTGATGGATGAGGAGGGGACTGTTGTAAATACAGTTACCAAGGAGTATCCATTGAAGTTTCCAAAGACCGGATGGGCGGAACAAGACCCCGAAGACTGGTACGCGCAGACGGTAGCCGGAATCAGGGAACTGGTTCGAGAAAATGACAGAGAACAGGTAGCCGGGCTTAGTTTTGGCGGGCAGATGCATGGTCTGGTTGTGCTGGATGCGGAGGATCGGGTCATTCGACCCGCAATTTTGTGGAATGATGGACGAAGCCAGAAAGAAAGCCAGTATCTGAATCAAGTAATTGGGGAAGATGTGCTGGCTAAGTACACGGGAAATATTTCCTTTGCCGGTTTTACGGCATCGAAGATTTTGTGGCTGAAAAAACATGAGCCGGAAAATTTTCACAAAATAAAAAAACTTATGCTTCCGAAAGATTATCTGGCGTACCGGTTCACAGGAGTTCATGCTACGGATGTCTCTGATGCATCGGGGATGCTCTTATTAGATGTAAAAAGTAGAGCCTGGTCAAAAGAAATGTGCAACATTTGTCATATTTCAGAGAGTATCTTGCCGGCGTTATATGAAAGTTATGAGTGTATTGGAACATTGACCAAAGAGGCAGCGAAAGATCTGCAACTGCCGGCATTTGTAAAAGTGGCGGCAGGAGCTGGAGATAATGCGGCAGCAGCAATTGCCACAGGAACCGTTGGAGATGGAAAATGCAATGTATCGTTGGGAACAAGTGGAACGATATTTATATCTGCTGACCAATTTCATCCGGTTTCCAATCATGCGCTTCATTCTTTTTGTGATGCAGCAGGTTCTTATCATCTGATGGGATGTATGCTTTCTGCGGCATCCTGCAATAAATGGTGGATGGATGACATCTTGCACACGAAAGACTATGAAGCAGAGCAAAGCCGGATCAGCCGGCTGGGGCAAAATAAAGTCTATTATCTTCCGTATCTGATGGGAGAACGTTCTCCACATAATGATCCGGATATCCGAGCTGCCTTTCTCAATATGTCGATGGACACGACAAGAGAAGATATGACGCAGGCTGTTTTAGAAGGAGTGGCATTTGGGCTCCGGGATTCTTTGGAGATAGCAAAAGAAGCGGGGATTACAGTGGCATCGACCCGTTTGTGCGGTGGAGGAGCTAAAAGTCAGTTATGGAGACAGATCATAGCGAATGTTTTACAGATTCCAGTAGAAATACTGGAACAGGAAGAAGGCCCTTCGCTTGGTGCGGCAATTTTAGCAGCTGTATGCTGTGGGGTATTTACCAATGTGCAGGAGGGTGCAAAACACATTGTGAAGATCAAAGAAGTTTTGACGCCAAAGGATGAGTGGATGCAGCGCTATGATGAAAAATATGATACATTCAGAAAAATATATCCAATTTACAGACAATTGGATTTGTAGGAGGTATTTGCGATGAAAAATATTCCAAAAGTAAAAGTAGGTATTGTAGCAGTAAGCAGAGATTGTTTTCCGGAGTCACTTTCGGTCAACCGAAGAAAAGCGTTGGTGCAGGCATATGAAGATCTCTTTGAGGCGGAAGACATTTACGAATGTCCGATCTGTATTGTAGAGAGCGAGCAGCATATGGTACAGGCGCTGGCAGATATAAAAGAGCATGGTTGTAATGCGCTTTGTGTATATCTTGGCAATTTCGGCCCAGAGATTTCGGAAACCTTGCTGGCAAAGCATTTTGATGGCCCGAAGATGTTTGTGGCTGCGGCAGAGGAAAGCCAGAACGACCTGGTGCAGGGACGCGGAGATGCGTACTGTGGTATGCTGAATGCCAGCTACAATTTGAAGATTCGTGGAATTCAGGCGTATATTCCGGATTATCCAGTGGGTACACCGAGTCAGTGCGCTGTGATGATCCATGACTTTCTGCCGATTGCACGGGCTGTTGTTGGTTTGTCTAAGCTTAAACTTATTACATTTGGACCAAGACCCAACAATTTTGTTGCCTGCAATGCACCGATCCAACAGCTGTACAACCTGGGTGTTGAGATTGAGGAAAACTCAGAGCTTGACCTTTTTGAGGCATTCCACAAACATGATGGAGACGGGCGCATTCCGGAAGTTGTTGCGGATATGGAAAGAGAACTTGGAGAGGGCAATAAAAAGCCGGAGGTACTTGCAAAACTTGCACAGTATGAGCTGACATTACTGGATTGGATTGAAGAACACAAAGGATATCGGGAGTATGTGGCGATTGCAGGCAAATGCTGGCCGGCATTCCAGACACAGTTTGGATTTGTTCCTTGTTATGTCAACAGCCGCTTGACAGGACGTGGCATTCCGGTTTCCTGCGAAGTTGATATTTATGGTGCCCTCAGTGAATTTATTGGTACATGTGTAAGTGAAGATGCGGTTACGCTGCTTGACATCAATAACTCGGTACCAGAGGATATGTATCAAGAGTCGATCCAGGGCAAATTCCCTTATCATCATACAGATACATTTATGGCATTTCATTGTGGAAATACATGCACCGGTAAGCTGCGCAGCTGGGAAATGAAAAATCAGATGATCATGGCAAGAAGCCTGCCGGAGGAAGTCACGAATGGAACTTTGGAAGGAGATCTGATTCCTGGAAATATTACATTCTTCCGGATCCAGTCAACGGCAGATAATAAACTGCGTGCTTATGTTGCACAGGGAGAGATTCTGCCGGTTGCAACCAGATCGTTTGGTGCGATCGGCGTATTCGCGATCAAGGAGATGGGACGATTCTATCGCCATGTCCTCATTGAAAAAAATTATCCGCATCATGGTGCAGTGGCATTTGGTCATTATGGCAAGTCGCTGTTTGAAGTATTTAAGTATATTGGCATTGCCAATGAAGAAATTGGGTTTAATCGGCCGGCAGGAATGTTGTATCCGGGAGAAAATCCATTTTAATGCTCTTTATGGGGAAATATACAGGATAGAAAATTTTGCTTGCGAAATACGACAAATATCGTTATGATATAAGGAGTGTTATGCACAAAGTTATTGTATATTATGAAATAAGAGTATTATAAAAAGTGAGGTACACATTATGTGCGGAATAGTAGGTTTTGTAGGTAAGAGACAGGCTGCACCGATTCTTCTCGATGGACTGTCAAAGCTGGAGTATAGAGGTTATGATTCTGCAGGAATTGCAGTTCGGGATAATACAGAAGAGACAAGGATTGTCAAAGCAAAAGGACGCTTGAAAGGTCTGATTGAAAAGACCGATGCCGGCAAGGCGGTACACGGAGCTTGCGGTATTGGACATACAAGATGGGCGACACACGGTGAGCCATCCGAGACAAATGCACACCCACATGTGAGTGATGATGGAAATGTGGTAGGTGTTCACAATGGTATTATCGAGAATTACCAGGAGTTAAAAGCAAAACTTTTGAAAAAAGGTTACAGTTTTTATTCTTCAACGGACACCGAAGTTGCTGTCAAATTGGTGGATTACTATTATAAGAAGTATGAGCATACTCCTGTTGATGCGATCAATCATGCGATGGTTCGTATTCGTGGTTCCTATGCGCTGGCTGTTATGTTTGAAGAATACCCAAATGAGATTTACGTAGCAAGAAAAGACAGCCCAATGATCATTGGAGTAGCAGATGGCGAATGTTATGTTGCATCGGATGTTCCGGCTATTTTGAAATACACGAAAAATGTGTATTATATTGGCAACATGGAGATTGGTCGTCTCTGTGATGGCAAGGCTACATTCTACAATCTGGATGGTGATGAGATTGAAAAAGAATTAGTAGAGATTAAGTGGAATGCAGAAGCAGCAGAAAAAGGCGGTTTTGAGCACTTTATGATGAAAGAGATCCACGAACAGCCAAAAGCAATTCTGGATACATTGAATTCTAAAGTGTCCGACGGTAAGATTGACTTATCGGATGTAGGACTCAGTGAAGAGGATATCAAAGAGATCACACAGATTTATATTGTTGCCTGCGGTTCTGCATATCATACTGGTGTAGTGACGCAGTATGTGATGGAAGATCTCGCCAGAGTACCGGTTCGCGTAGAATTGGCGTCAGAATTCCGTTACCGCAATCCTATTTTAAAACCTACGGATCTTGTGATCGTAGTAAGCCAGTCCGGTGAGACAGCAGACACATTGGCTGGCCTTCGCCTGGCAAAAGAGCAGGGAGTTAAGACCCTTGGTATTGTCAATGTTGTTGGTTCTTCCATTGCCAGAGAAGCGGATAATGTGTTTTACACATTGGCAGGTCCGGAGATTTCGGTAGCTACTACAAAAGCCTACAGCGCACAGTTGATCGCGGGCTATTTGCTTTCAATTGAATTTGCCCGTGTGCGTGGTGAGATTACCGATGAGCAGTATAGTGGTTATATCACGGAGTTACAGACTTTGCCGGATAAGATCAATAAGATTATTGATGATAAAGAACGCATTCAGTGGTTTGCGGCAAAACAGGCAAATGCAAAGGATATTTTCTTTGTAGGTCGTGGCATTGATTATGCGATCTGTCTGGAAGGCAGTTTGAAATTAAAAGAAATCAGTTATATTCATTCGGAAGCTTATGCGGCTGGTGAGTTGAAACACGGAACGATCAGTTTGATCGAGGACAATATTTTAGTAATTGGTTCTCTGACACAGGATGATCTGTACGAAAAGACGATCAGCAACATGGTAGAATGTAAGAGTCGTGGCGCTTCTCTTATGGGTCTTACCACATTTGGTAACTATTCGATTGAAGACACGGCAGATTTTGTAGTTTATGTACCAAAGACCGATCCGCACTTTGCGGCAAGTCTTGCGGTGATCCCACTGCAGCTGCTGGGATATTATGTATCTGTTGCCAGAGGTCTTGATGTTGATAAACCAAGAAACCTGGCAAAGAGTGTAACGGTAGAATAAACAATTTATAGTGATTTGTAAAAGATCCTGTTGATATCGGGTTCATGTTTGAAATGTGGATGCGGTGTTGGCAGGATTTTTTTTCAAGTTGACAAAGAAACCTTATTATTACACAAAGTATAAAATAATCCGGATATTTATGCATACATTAGTCAAAATTCATAATGAAAAGATGGTTCTTTGTGAAATAATTGTAAAATAATGCTGAAAAAAGGTTGGCAAATGCAGATTCTTGTGGTAAAATCTAGTAAAAGATAGCCAAAAAGGTCAAAAATATCTTTGTGAAGTTTGGTACTTTATGAAGTTGATTTAGGAAGGAGGTTAAGGGAAAGGTTCTTGGCTTTGGGTGGTAGTTTGGTGAAAAAATTATAATTTATTGAGAGGTAGAAAAGAAATGAAAAAGATGAAACGGTTTTTAGGAATTGTGATTGCAACAGTGATGGCGATTACCGTAGTTCCATGTTATAATGGTATTGTTGCAGATGCAGCAACAAAATCAGAAGTAACTATAACTTCTTTTGACACAGTTGCAGCAGGAACAGAGACAGAATCTGGTGATTTTGATGTTACATACACATTTCATAATCAGAGTACTGGAACGTCTAACTGGAATAACTATATTGTTGAATTGCGAGATAGCAATAATAAGTGCATAGATGTAAGAGCTGATCGTTGTGGTTGGACTTGGACTGCAGCTGATGGACAAATATTTTCTTACGATAAAAACACGGTTATGACTATTAAAGATTTTACATGGAGTAGTGGTAGCTCATGGGATACATTTTCAAAAGAAATGCAAGCTGGTGTAGATGCAATAGTTAATATTGTTCGTGTCGGAAATGTGTTTACTATAACAACGGATAATGATTTCTGCAAATTCCAGTTTACAGTGCCATTTGAAATGACAGATACTGTGACTATTTCTCTTGGTGGTGAAAGCGTTACGTTGACCAATATTGTATATACGGATAACAATGCAGATGGAAAATATAACATGGAATATTACAGAAGTGATTCAGGAAAAACAGCACCTACAAAATCAGGTAAGATCTTTGCTGGCTGGTATACCGATGCCGATTACACAACTCCAGTAGCAGACGATGCAACAACCGGTTATGCTTATGCTAAGTTTGTAGATGCAGCACTTCTTACTACAAAATGTCAGGCAAGAGCTGGTGCAACAGCCGAGAGCAAAAGCACAGATCTTCGTATGATGTTGGCAGTAGATGGCTTGGATTACACAAATGTAGGATTTGATGTTGCTTACAATGAAAATACCTACAAAGGCGAATCTACAACAGTATTCAAAAAGATTGTTGTAACAGACAATGCAACACAGTATACTTATAATCCAAGTGATTTCTTTGGTAACAGTGCAATTTATATGCTTTCCTGCATTTTGACAGATATCCCACAGGAAAACTTTGATAAAACAATTGCGGTTACTCCATATTGGACAACTTTGGATGGCACAAAAGTAACTGGTGCAACAAGAAATGTAACAATTACCGACGCATTTCAGAAATAAAATTGAAAGAGAGGAACAGATACAATGAAATTTGAAGAGCCAGTAATGGAAGTTATTGAGTTAGAAGCGACAGATATGATCACGACATTGTCGGGAGCAGAGAGTGGTGGAGACATTACCACAACAAGCTGGTCAAATTAATAATTCAGTAAATCCGGGGATGGAGTATTTACTTCATCCCCATTTTTAACTAGTGAAAAGTGAGTGGGGACAGGATAATGAGAAAAGAAAAAATTATAGATCGAGTTGTTATGTTAACGATTATGACAGTGACTGCTTGCGGTTTTTTATTGACCGGATGCGGGAAAAAGAATGATACGATGAAGCAACCGGATACAAAGCAGGAAGTGACTTCGGCAGCGGTGACAGGTAGTGCGGCAACACAAAGCGGCATAACCGCAGAAGAATCAGACAGTGAATTGGATACACAACAAAAAACGGAAAAAAATGGTGTGATGGACACAAAAAATAATAAAAGCGAAAACAACACAAACGATTCGGTGGAAGCTTCTGACAAGGCATCTACAAAATCGAAAAGTGAATCGAATAAAACCAGTAAAAAATCAAATAAAAAGAGTAACCAGGCGACGAGCAAAAGCAAGAAAACAGCAAAGGCGGGAAGCAGCAAGGGTGGTCTGCAGCAGGGATCCGGCAGTGATGAGGAATTGACGATTGATGTCGGGGAAACAGCGAAAGCAACGCAGACCCCGAAGCCGACCAAGGAGCCGGAAAGTGGAGCTGATTCGAAAGACAGCAGTTCCGATAGCAACATGAATAGTGGTACGGATCAGAATGACAAAAACAATTCAGATAACAATAACAAACAAGAACAAGGATGGGGAAAGGTATTCTAGATGAAACATACTTTTTTTGCAAACATAGGTGATATTAATTGGAAGATCAGTTACCAGCATTCCTACGTGGAAGAGCATTATCGGGATTACCGGATTGATCCGGTGGAGGATGCCATTCCATTGGAAGTGACAGAGGAAAAACTGCAGGAACTGAAAAAGCGGCATCCGGAGATGGAGATTGGTTATCTGGAAGGGGACGGTTTTTATCAGCAGATCGCGACGATCATACTGGGCAAGGATCGGTTTTTGATGCATGGGGCAGCGATCGCATATGGTGAGGATGGATTTTTGTTTACGGCTCCAAGCGGAACCGGAAAGTCCACACATATATCGTTGTGGCGTAAATATCTTGGAAATGCGGTTTCGATGATCAACGGAGACAAGCCGATCATAGCGGTGGAAAAAGATCAGATCCTGGTCTATGGCACCCCATGGGGCGGTAAGGAAAATTGGCAGAAAAATTGTAAAAGGGAGCTAAAGGCGGTTTGTGTTTTGAAACAGGCGAAGAAAAATGCTATAATGAAGATCGAACCGTCGATGTATCTGCCGATTTTGATGCAGCAGATTTACTTGCCGGATGAAAAAGAGGCAGGAGAGAAGACGTTATATCTGGTCAATGAATTGTTGACAAGAGTACCATTTTATTTATTGGAATGTGATATGTCCAAAGAGGCGGTTCGATGTAGTTTTGAACGTATGACAGGACAGAAGATGGAGGATCAGAATGAAGATTAAAGATGGATTTGTATTGAGAAAAGTAGCGGATCAGTATGTCGTGATCGCGACAGGAGAAGCCAGTAAAGATTTTTACGGTATGGTAAAGCTGAATGAGAGTGGCGCGGATATCTGGCAGGGATTGATCGATGGATGCGATGAGGCAGGCGTGGTACAGCGTTTGATGGATAAATACGATCTCGAAGAAGAAAAGGCAAAAGAATCCGTAAAAAAATTTATGGAACAGATGGAAAGCGCAGGTTTTTTGACAGAATAATATGAAAATTTCAATAGAAGAATCGATTGAACAATACGGATTTTATGCCAGTACGACGTCAGGCTGGAGCATGTACCCGATGCTGCGGGATCGGAAAGACACGATCATGCTTGAGCCGGTGCAGGAACCGCTCAGAAAATATGATATTGCGTTATATCGTGTCGGAAAGCAGTATGTACTTCACCGGGTGATCGGCGTGAAAGAGGATCACTATGTGATTCGTGGGGACAACCGCTATGACAATGAGATTGTCAAGAAAGACGAAGTGTTAGCGGTGGCAAAGGAATATTACCGTGGAGATAAAAAGATACCGCTGAACAGTATCGGTTATGGTCTGTATGTTCGCATATGGACCACATTTTTTCCGGTGCGTCGTGGGATCCGATGGGTGAAAGGAAAATTATGGAAGAAAAAACAATGATGATAGCGGCGCATTATTTGATCGCATTGATAAAATGTGCCTTGCATGGGCAGACGATCGATCATGGCCCCGATGGATGTCAGTATGAGGACATCTGGCGTCTGGCTGAGAATAATGGTGTCGAAGCAATCAGTTATATGGGTTTTGCCCCTGAATTTGAGCCGAAAACGATCAAAAAATGGAAAGAGTCTGTAAACGTCACTTTGTTTCGACAGATCAGCTTTGATGGTGAGCGGGAACAGATCCTTGAAAAGCTGGAAGAGGCAGAGGTATGTTATATGCCATTAAAAGGAATTCTGATCCAGGATTATTATCGCAGACCGGGGATGCGGTTGATGGCAGACAACGACATATTGTATGGTGGTCCGGATCTGTCGGAGGAACAGATTTTGGAAACGCAGAAAAAAGTAATTCAGATCATGCAAGGTCTTGGGTACGAGATCGAATCGTTGAAAGGAAATCATGATGCCTTTTTGAAGGAACCGTGCTTTAATTTTGAATTACATCGCCATCTGATGGACTACAACAATCCGATGCGGCTGTATTATGATGGGGTCTGGGATCGGGCTGTTGTGGAAAAAGAAAATCCATATCATTATCAGATGACCGATGAAGATGAGTACATTTATTTTATGGCACACGCGTTCAAACATTTTGATCTGGCGGGATGCGGGATCCGTCCATTGATCGATCTGTATGTGATGTTGGAGAAAAAACAGGATATGGATTGGAAATACATCGCAAATGAGCTGCAGACTCTTGGAATGACAGCATTTGAACAACAGTTAAAGAAATTGTCCATGCATTGTTTTTCGGAGGGAGAGCTGGATGAAGCAGATGAAAAATTGTTGTTTTTTATGCTTGGTTGTGGTACCTACGGCAATCTGGATGTCAAAGTGGATCAGTCACTGCAGAAATTAAGTGAGGACGGAAATGCGCATGCAAAAGCGAAGTATTTTAAACAGCGTTTCTTTCTTTCCCCGGAACTCTGCCGATCTTATTTTCCATTTTTTTATAAGCACCGCTGGTTGATCTGGCTGTTGCCATTTTACCGGCTGGGACGCGGATTGGTGCGTCATCCTGCTGTGCTTTGGCGGGAATTTAGAAAAGTATGCCGATCGAATAAATAGAAGGGAACGGGAAAAATGAAAAAAGTTATGATTGCTATTCTGGTCGTTTTGATCGCAGGTTTGGCAGGTGTTTTGATACATGGAAGACAGCAAAATCACAAAAGACAACAGGCAATGCAGCAATTGGCAAATGAGGTGCAGCCGTTGGAAGATGAGCGCACGGAACTCAAGAGTCAGCTTCGGGATGAGGAAAAGACGATCAGTACCCTGTATCAGAATTATGGTAAAGTCGTTTTGACATTTTACAATTATAATGAGGATCAGAACAAAATTGCAGAGCCTAAGATGGATCAGAAAAAGATGACGGGAAATCTGGTTTTTACGGCAGACAATTATCCGGGGACAACAGGGAGCATTTCGGTTGACACATGGAAGAAATTGAAAGAAAAAGGCTGGGAATGTGCTATTACACTGACTGCGGAAAGTTCTATTTCCAAGTGGGCTGCACAGTGGAAGGATATTCTGGCATCGATGGATACAGAGATGACAAAGGTTGTGTATGTGCCGGAAACGGTTACGGAAACGAAAGCGATGGAAGAGCAGCTGCGTCAAAACGGATTTGAGGTGATCGTCCGTCCGACCCAGGCGAATGAGGAGCTGATCATGAAAGAATGTGAGGAAGACCCATGGATGTTCCGTAGTATGGCATGGAATAGCTCCGACGCAAAAGCGGCGTTTAACAGTGTGAAGACAGCGGGGGGCATAATTTCGTTTGGCATAGGCAGTCAGGGTGCCTCTGGAAATATGGATGCAAAATCCTTTGAAGATATGCTGGATCAGATCCAGATCGCAGTCAAAAACAAGCAGGTTTCTGTTACCAGCTTTTTACAAGCAAAGTCCGAACAGCAAAGTCTGGTAGCGAGAACAAAAACAAAAAAAGAGCAGGCGCAGAAGAATAAAGCGGATTTGGAAGAAAAGATAAAGGCAATTGAGGAAAAACTGGATGTTGAGTATGGAAAATATGAAGAACAAAAATAAACCGGTTTCCTGGCTTTTTCACGTAGCAGGAAAGAAAAAAATATGGATACTGATATTGAGTATGATCCAGATCCTGCACAGTGGATGTGGTGTTGTATTGGCAGTTGTGTTGAAAGAAGCGGTGGATCAGGTTGTTGCGGGAAGTCGCGATGGATTTTATCGGATGAGTTTTGCTTTTATTGGGATTTTAGTGTTTTCCGTAATTCTTACAGCTCTCAATCGTCAGTTGGATGAATTTACAGCGGCGTCTTTTGAAAATCAATTCAAAGGGCGCCTGTTTGCTGTACTGTTACACAAAGATTACGATAAGATCGTGGTGAAACATTCCGGTGAGTGGATGAACCGCCTGACATCGGATACGGGAATTGTAGCAGATGGTTTGACGCATATTCTTCCGGGCTTGGCGGCGATGCTTGTCAAGTTGTTGGGTGCGTTGTTTTTGATCCTGATGTATCTGCCGAAACTGGTATATATACTGATTCCGGGGGCGATGGTGGCACTTGTGGTTACCTATGCGTTGCGAAGAAAAATGAAAATGCTTCACCGCAGGGTGCAGAAGGCACAGGATCGGCTGCAGGCATATTTACAGGAAAATCTGCAAAGTTTATTGGTCATACGCTCGTTTGTAAAAGAAAAAGCGGTGTCTGGTCAGTCGGCCCGGTATATGGATGGACATAAAAAGAGCAGAATGCAGCGGATCGCATTTTCTAATCTGTGTAACACGGGGATGCTGGTTGTGATCCATTTGCTGTATCTTCTGTGCATCGGATATTGCTGTTTTGGCATTTTTGAAGGAACGATCACATATGGTACACTGCTTGCGATGATGCAGCTTGTTGGTCAGATTCAGGATCCGATCGCTAATATTTCCGGATATATGCCAAAATGGTACGGAATGGTTGCCAGTGCAGAGCGTTTGATGGAGGCAGAAAGCTATTCAGAAAACAGGGAAGCCAGTCTTGAAATCTCGGAAATCCGGTCATTTTATGAGAATGAACTTGTCCGGTTTGGGCTGGAGCATGTTACGTTTTCCTATTCGAAAGAAGGGGATATGGCACTCTGTGACCAGTCGATGGAGATTCAAAAGGGAGAGTTTGTGGCAATCACCGGTGATTCTGGTTGTGGCAAAAGTACGATGTTGAAATTACTGCTGGGACTGTATCCGTTGGAGCAGGGAATGTGTTTTATTGAAACACAAGATGGAACGATGAAAATGAGCCCGAAGTATCGGCGGCTATTTGCGTATGTGCCACAGGGCAATCATTTGATGAGTGGCACGATTGAGCAGGTTGTGTCGTTTGGAGAACAGGAACCGGATCCGGGTAAAATAGAAAATGCGTTGAAAGTAGCTTGTGCATTGGATTTTGTGAAGAATTTGCCGGAGGGGATCCAGACTTCTCTTTTAGAGGGCGGCGCCGGACTGTCCGAGGGACAGATGCAGCGTATTGCTGTGGCGAGAGCCATCTATTCAGACTGCCCGGTTTTATTATTGGACGAGTCAACTAGTGCGTTAGATGAAAATACCGAGAGGCAGCTGCTTGAGAATTTAAGAAAAATGACGGATAAAACGGTTGTGATTGTGACGCACAGAAAAGCGGCATTGGCTTTTTGTGACCGATGCCTTAAGGTATGAGCTGCAGATTGTGAAAAAGAAATCAATATAAAAAAAGTCCAGACAGAAGAAGTCTGGACTTTTTTGTCAATATATTACCGCTTAGTCAACATATCGCGCAATACAGATTTTGGGTCTTTGATCAAAAGAACGACAAGCCAGATGATCAGTCCGAGTGCCATGACCGATATGCCAAGGAAAAAGTCGTTAAGCATATCGGAGGTTGCTGGTGTGAAATAGGATGCTCCCATCTCGATGTATTCGTAGATCGCATCAACAAACCACATCAGGCTGGCGCCCCAGAACATGAGTGCAAGAGTCCCTAATTGCATCTCTTTGCGTGAAGGACAGAGATACCATGCGACGGTGCTGACAATTGCAGCAAAAACAGCAGTTAATAATGTCATAGTAGATACCTCCTATTTCCTTTTGGTTAACATATTTGCAACATCCGTGCTTTCTGATGTACGTTTCTCGATCATATGAGATACACCTACCATAACGCCCCAGACAGCAGTGACAACAGCGGTCATTGTAACGCCGACTGTGGCCATCTCATGGAGCATCTCGGCAGCATCTGCCGGGTTGCTGGCTGCGGTAAGAAATGGGAAAAATGGAGTTACTTCACCATGCCAGAGGTGCTCAAAAGCCAGGAGAGCAGAACCGCCCCAAAGCATATGATTGAGCCATTTCATCTTTTTAGAAAATGGAAGAGATACAGAAGGTACAGCGGAAGCTGTCTCGCTCTGTTTTTCCCTTTTTTCTACAATTTTTGTTGCAATCGTTGTTACTACGGCTTCTGCGCCTGGTACAATAAAACATGCCATAATAAAAATCCTCCTTTTGATAAAAATAAAAGCGCACAAAATAAAAATATGTGCGCCCTTGCATCTTAGAATTTCAACAACTTTATTATGACACAAAGAAAATGAAATTTCAATACTAAATTAGGAAAATGAACATTACTTGACACAAAATATGGGAGAAGGTAAAATATTACTATTACTGAGGGAAATATGTGGAGTGATCACTTATGAAATCGAAAAATAGCAGTATTATGCTGGCAGTTCTGGCGCTGACCGTATTTGGGATCATCATGGTATTTTCTGCCTCGTCGGTAGAGTGTGGCATGGCAGAAAAGTATCATTATGATTCAGCTTTCTTTTTAAAACGCCAGGTAATCTATGCAGTTGCCGGACTGGCTGGCTGTATTGTGATGCAGAAAGTATCGACGGCAGTTTATTATCATGCGGCAAATGTGATCTATGTTGGCAGTATTGCCTGCATTTTTTTGCTGAAAACGTCGCTGGGTGTAGCGGTAAATGGTGCGACCAGATGGCTGGATCTTGGTCCGTTTCAGTTTCAGGTTGCTGAGGTTGTGAAGATCGGTCTGATCATTTTAGAAGCAGCGATGATCCGGAAGAACCAATATCATATGGCTGATATAAAAGTGCTGGCAAGAATCTGGCTTTTTGGCGTTGGCACAGCCTTCTTACTGTATGGTTTTTCCAACGACTTGAGCAGTTCTTTGATCCTGCTTTTGATTACGTTTGCCAATACATTTATTTTTATGAAATTTAAAAAGATGCACATACTGATCGCATGTGCAGGAATTGCGGTTGTGGCTTTGTATGTTGTCTGGTTTTCCAAGCATTTACCGGATCCTGCGGCATTGGATGATCTCCAATTCCGTACAGCCCGTGTAGCTGCCTGGCTGGCACCGGAGAAATATGCCAAGAGTGCTGGTTATCAGACATTGCAGGCGTTGTATGCGATCGCTTCTGGTGGCTGGCTGGGCAGAGGACTGGGTCAGTCGCTGCAGAAACTCGGATCGATCCCGGAGGCGCAGAACGATATGATTTTTTCAATCATATGCGAAGAACTGGGAGCAGTCGGTGTTGTTGTGCTGTTATTCCTGTTCACGTATCTGTTATATTATCTGCTTAAGTCTGTATTTGAATCAAAAGATCTGTTTGATGCGGCATTGGCGATCGGAGTATTTGTACATATTGCGGCACAGACCTTTATTAATATTGCCGTTAATGTCAATTTACTGCCAAATACAGGAATTGCGCTGCCATTCATATCGTATGGTGGCACCGCAATTCTCTGTCAGATATTGGAGATCGGATTTGTGTTAAAAGTGAATACGCAGGGCGAGATTGCAAAAGCTAAGCTAGAAGCTTCCCGTCAACGGATATAGTTACCACCCGCCATGGAAGGAATTTTCCACTGTTTTGCAATGCTGTTTTGGCTGCCTGTTCGAGGCCGCCACAGCATGGCACTTCCATGCGGACAATGGTAACTTCTTTTATGTCATTATTTCTTATGATTTCTGTTAATTTCTCACTGTAGTTGATCGGATCCAGTTTTGGACAGCCGATCAGGGTAACGTGTCCTTTCATGAATTCCTCATGCATGTTGGCATATGCGTAAGCCGTGCAGTCAGCGGCGATCAGCAATTTGGCGTCTTGAAAATATGGTGCCTGAAGTGGAACTAACCGGATCTGGCATGGCCATTGCGCCAATTGAGAAAAAGTGATGTGCGTTGCAGCAGCTTCGGAATTTTTGGCTTGATTTTCCTGAACGGCTTTTTCATCATAAGCAGCGGCTTCACGTTCTACAAAAGAGATGGCACCGGTCGGACAGGTTGGCAGACAATCGCCAAGGCCATCACAGTAATCATCGCGAAGCAGTTTTGCCTTTCCATTGATCATGCCGATCGCTCCTTCGTGACAGGCTGTTGCACAGACACCACAGCCATTACATTTTTCTTCATTGATCTCTATTATTTTTCGTATCATCTTGCGTTCTCCTTGCATTTTATTGTGTTTGTAAGGTTAGTATAGTAAAATAAAAACAAAAAATCGGTGGTTATAACAACATAAAAAATATTGGAGGAGGCTCATCATGCAGATTTTCAAAAATATGAATGAAGAGGATATGGAACAGATTCGAAAAAAAGGAATCCTACGCAGCGAATGGTATCAAAAAAACGATATTATTTTTTCCATGGGTGATGTTGTTCATGAATTGGGTATCATAAAAAAAGGGAGTGTTGTGATTGCCAATAATGATCTGTGGGGCAATCGCAGTATTTTGAACTGGCTTGGGGAGGGACAGGTTTTCGCGGAATCTTATGCGATCACCGGGTCACCGCTCATGGTGGAGGCGATGGCAGATGCAGACTGCGAGGTTCTCTTTCTTAATCTGTGGAAAGTCAGGGAACAGAAAAATATGCCTGCATGGTATTATCAGCTGATCCAGAATCTGTTGATGATCACGGCAAAAAAGAATCAGACTTTGTCCAGCCGGATCTTCTGTACTTCCGCCAAAACGATCCGTGGCCGGTTATCGGTATATTTTTCAGAGGAAATGGCAAAAAACAAGAGTAGAGAGTTTACGGTGCCGCTCAATCGCCAGCAAATGGCAGAGTATCTGAGTTTAGATCGAAGTGCATTGTCACATGAACTTGCTAAGATGAAAGAAGAGGGATTGATCCAATATCATAAAAATCACTTTATCATTCAAAATCCGTCATAAACGGTAAAAAACTTGCAAAACATGAAAGGAAATGATTGACAATGACGGAGTGGATGATCGATTATATCACAGCAAAGAATGTTGTATTTGTGACCAATGCGCTCTCACATGCTAAAAAGCTATCATTGGCAGGATATACAACGTATATTCTGGGTGGTGAATTTAAAGCTACCACGGAGGCGGTAGTAGGAGATGAAGCGGTGGAAGGATTGCAGAAGTACAATTTTACAAAAGGCTTTTGGGGAACCAACGGAATTACTCTCAAGCGTGGCTTCAGCACTCCGGATATGCAGGAAGCAATGGTGAAAAAAGTGGCGATGGAACATTGTGCAAACCGATATGTACTGAGCGATTCCAGTAAGTTTTCACAGATTTCCTGTGTAAAATTCAGTGATTTTGCAAATGCTTTCATTATTACCAGTGATATGGTAGACAAACAATATGCAGAATATGAGAACGTGATCAAAGTGAAAGGAGCGAGAACATGATTTATACCGTTACCTTTAATCCGTCGCTCGATTACATTGTCCGGGTGGACGATTTTCGGCTTGGACAGGTCAATCGGACAACGGAAGAACTTCTTTATCCGGGTGGAAAAGGAATCAATGTTTCATTTGTATTAAAGAATCTGGGGCTGGATAGTACGGCACTTGGTTTTTTGGCCGGGTTTACCGGAGATGAGATACGAAGACTGTTAAAAGAGCAGGGGATTGATGAGGATTTTATCGAGGTAAAGCAAGGGATTTCCAGGATCAACATGAAACTTAGGTCCAATGAGGAAAGCGAGATCAACGGACAGGGTCCGGCGATCGAAAAAAGCGACATCGATCGCTTGTATCAGAGATTGGATCGTTTGGAGCAACACGATATTTTGGTGTTGGCTGGAAGCATTCCATCGGTGATGCCGGAGTCGATGTACCGGGACATCATGGAACATCTGAAAGAGAAACAGTTAAAGGTTGTCGTCGATGCAACGCAGGATCTTTTGATGAATGTTCTGCCGTATCATCCATTTTTGATCAAGCCAAACAATCATGAATTGGGGCAGATTTTTGGTTTGGAATTAAAAGAAAAAGAAGATGTGATCAG
>CAKREC010000035.1 GCA_934316925.1 uncultured Eubacterium sp. | reverse complement strand
GTGCCCGTGAAGGCAAAACGATTTCGAGTCGTTCTCGTTATGACCACTTCGATACGTCTCCAGATGTTGTGAATTTAATTACCACAACATCTTGATTAAACCATTTTTTCAAGCATTTGTCAATGAGGAAATTAAAAACAATTCGACTGCCATCTGATCTGACAGTTTTCCCGATTTAAAATCTTCCTCTGCCTGCAATCGGTCTTCTAACATTTGAAGCAGTTTTTTTCTGGAAATCGCTTTTGCCTGTGCCTGATATTTGCGAACAGTAAAACTTGGAATGCCAATCTTCTTCGCCAGCTCTCCCTGTCCCAGATTGGATAATTCCTTCATCTGCAGCAAAATATTGATGTGTCTGGTAAACAGCGACAGGATCGACATTGGCGCTACCTTTTCTGCCAAAAGTCCGGCATATAGATTCAATGAGCGCTCTTTCTCTCCTGCTGCAACCGCCTCGATCATCTCAAAAATATTTGCCTCAAGCTGTCCCGAACAGATTTCGCAGACATCCTGCTCTTTGATTTCCTGCTTGTCATTCGTAAATCCCAAAAGCTTTTCCAGTTCATTGCTCAGCACTTCCATGTCCATTCCCACCTGATGGATCAATTGGTCGGTTGCTCCAACAGAAATCTGCTTGCCCGCTTTTTTCACATAACCGGCAATCCAATTTTTCAACATAGCTTCGGATTGTTTGCCACACTCGGTAACACAGCCTTCTTTGCTGATCCATTTAAAAAGGCGGTTTCGCTTATCAATCTCCCGTTCCACGAATACAATGTATGTTGTTTCCGGAAACTCTGCAAGATAGTCGGACATATCACTCGCTGAACGAAACAGCCCACTGTCCTGCACAACAATCAGGCGGTTAGGCGCCATAAAGGGAAGAATCTGTCCTACATCGGCAATCGAAGAAGGTTCTGCCTTGTCGGCAAGAAAGTAGGTACAGTTCATCTCATCTCCCGGCGTAGAAAGTTCCCTGACCAGACAATTCCGGTAATATCTGACCATATACCGTTCTTCCCCATAAATCAAATGAAATCGAGAGAATGAATGCGTCTTTAATTCTTCTGCTAATTTTTTCAACTTAGTTCTCCCTATATAATATGTGAATTTTTTTATATTATACCATGAAATCGCTGCCACGACCACTGATTACTCTGGTATTTTGAATCCGCTTGTATGATATTTTCCATTTTTCACTACCGTCGTGATCGCACCCTGTTTTCCCGTATACCAGATCCGCTGTGACACTTTTGCGAGCCGGTCAACCGTTTCCTGGTGTGGATGACCGTAGCGGTTCTTGATCCCATAAGAGATCACCGCCTCTTTTGGCGATAATTCCTTCAGAAAAGTTTCTCCTGAGGTGTATTTTGAGCCATGATGAGCCACTTTGAGGTAATCTATTTTTCCTACTTTTCCCGATACACAAGCTTCTGCCCCGGTCTCCATATCTCCGGTAAACAGGCAACGGAATCCCTGATACTCGGTCAAAAGGATCATCGAATAATCATTTTCTGACTCCCATTGATAATCATAAAACGGATGCAAAACTTTGATTGAAAAATCTTTTATATTCCATTGTATGCCTTTTCCCCAAAAACTGCAGGCGATATTTTGTTCTTGTGCGGATCGTAGCAGTTCTTCATACGTTTTATCCCTTTTTTCCACATCCGGCAGGATCAGCCGTTCAATTGTAAGATTCATATGTTTACGATCCTGCAGGATCTCCTGAATCCCACTTATATGATCTTTGTCTCCATGCGTGATCACTACAGCATCCAGGCTTTTTATCCCCATATATTTCAAAAACGGAACCATGCGGTACCTCGCCACTTCCTTTTCCGTAGTGCTTCCACCATCGATCAATATATTTTTCCCATATATCCGGATCAGCGTACTGTCCCCCTGCCCTACATCAAGATTTGTGATCTGCATTCCATTGGTACCGGGGCGCACCAATAACAGGCCAACGACCGCCGCGACAATAAAAACAGCAACACGTATTTCATTTCTATAGACGATCCAACACCAGATGCCGGCAACTGCACTATAATAGATCACGATCGCCATGACCGGAGGCCTTCCGGTAACGATGTCCGCTCCCGGCAGATTGGTCAGTATTTCCCCCAATAAAGAAATCCAACGGAGGATAAAATGAACCGTTCCAAACAGCAATTCTCCCGCAACCGGGGACACTCCATAAACAATAGCACCCACGATCCCTGAAAATAACAACATGCTCATTAATGGAAGTATCAGTAAATTGGCCAAAATGCTATACGGATTCCATTCAAAATAATAGTACAGAACAATGGGCAGGGTAATTACCTGAACCCCTAAATAAGATAATAAAAACCGGGCAATACGTTTCTTTTTTAATTGTTTTTGTAAAGGGATCAAAAAGAACGAAATTCCAAAGACAGTTCCATAAGAAAGCAGAAATCCACATTGAAATAATTGTGTAGGAAATATAAGCAGCTGACCCAAACCGCACAACGCCAGACTGCAAAATACATCATAGGGTCTTCCTAAAAAACGGGCAAATAACAGGATGATCATCATGCCGATCGCGCGCGTTGCTGATACAGAAAAGCCGGTCAATTCGCCGTAAAACAAAAGCAAGACCGCAGTAACCCAAACCGCTATTTTCATAGGAAATACAAAACGCCTCAAAAAATAAAACAAACCTGCACCTAACAGAGAAATATGCAATCCCGATATTGCTAAAATATGCGAAATCCCCATCTGCTGATACAGCGTTTTGACTTCCGTGTCCAATGCCGTTTTCTCTCCCAGGATCATGGCAGCAACAATTCCGGATTCCTCCTGCGGCAGTGCCTGTTCCAGATTACGATACAACCGGTCTTTGGTTCTTTGTATCATCGTTGAAATGCTTTTGCTGCGTCCATCGACGATCTGCATCGAGGCGGCATACACTTTTGCCGGATACCCAAGACCTATATAATAAGATCTCTCATCAAATTGCCCCGGATTTCCCGGTTCCTCACAATTACAGATCGTCCATTCGATCAAAACAATCTGTCCCGGTTTTAAATCTGAAAAATCTACATTCCCCCCATTGTAGACGATCAGTTTTTTTATTGTCTGCTGCTTATCCAGAAAAATAATATCAGAAACGATCAGTTTGCGCTTCTCGCCCTGTCCGGCCAGACTGCTGACCTGACAATAAAAAGATTGCTCTCCCTCCTCTACCGGATCTGTCCACGACCTTTTCTGTACTGAAAATACAACAATAATGCAAAACATAAACAGCACCAAAACTAAACATACTGGTCTTTTTACCAATACATCCTCCCATCCGGTTCTCTATGGTCTTTTTTCTTTAGCCTTTTGATACATCTCCACTTACTAACAGATCCAGATTCCGCTCATATGGAGTGTTAAAGTCCTTTGTGTCTCCATAATTTTCCTGTTGTTCTCCATCAATGGTAAATTGTACGCGGCTTACCGTGGATAGTTCACACAACGTATTCACAATAGAGTACACCACAACATCACTGTTTACTGCCGATGACATATTCATAAAATCACGGTTCAGATCGACATAACATATATTGTCGCGGATCGTGATCGAGTTTAAAACGGTCCCTTCCGGAACGGTGTTCTTCAAATCTAAGGTAGAAAGATCTTCCAACGTCTCCGGACCGGCGATCAATTGCTCCATCAAGATCTGCGCCAGCGGTTTCGCCGAGTTGTATGTGATCTCTGTAATGACTTCCTGCAGTTTTTCACCACTGGAATCTGCAAAATATAATGTTACCTGCTTTTTCTGACTTGTGTATTCCGGGTTTAATTCATCCAGAAAGCTTGTAGCACTCATAACCCCCACCGCTTTCCCGGATATCATAAGCGGTTGATCTTCTACATAAAAATCCACATAGTCAATACCCGCGACCTGACACACCGTCTTGACGATCGCTGCACGGGACAGGATTTCATCAATCCCGGTTCGGTTGTTATATATCGTTGTAAAATAGATCGACAATTGTGTTTCTTTGATCTGGAAATCACTGATCTCTACCTCTGGTTCGATCGGACTCTGATATTTCCCTTTTGAGCCGGCTGTCTGCAATTTTTCCAGTAACTGATGCACCTGTGCAGCCACATCCGTAATGTCGTCCGGCATACTGTATTCTTCCGATACCAGTCCCTGCCCATCTCCTTCAATATAATAGATCTCAAAGCTGTGATTTGCTGCTTTCTTTTCCTTTTGACATCCACACATGCCTACAAGAAGCACACATAAAATACATAGATATTTCCAAAATCGCATATTGCCTCTCATTCTATTCCAAATAAATCAATGGAATCCTAACCGTAAATGTTGTCCCCTGTTTTTCAACACTGTGAACTAAAATTGAACCTCTGTGAAGCAGGATGGCACTTCGTGTAATCGCAAGACCAAGTCCGTTCCCACCGGTCTCTCTGGATCTCGCCTTATCCACACGATAGAATCGCTCGAAAATGTTCTCCTGCAGTTCTTCCGGTATACCTACCCCGGAATCCGATACTTTAAAATACAAAAATTTGTGATCGGCATTCAAAGACACACGAACCCATCCATTGTCATAATTATATTTGATCGCATTTTCGATCAGATTTCGAAAAGCCATACCAATCTTGACTTCATCCAGCTGTGCCGTAACCGGACGTATGCTTTCAAAGATCAACTCAATATTCCGCTTATCTGCGATCGGCTGCAGCTGTTTTAGGATCTCCTCTATAAATTCATTCACATTTACTTCTGAAATATTAATCGTAGCGGCATTTTTATCCATACGGACCAATGATAACAGATCATTGATAATGCCATTCATCCGCTCCAACTCACTGTTGATGTCAACCATAAATTCCTGATATAATTCTTCCGGAAGCCCCTGCTGTCCCATCAGCGATTCCGCTAACACTTTTACCGATGTCAATGGCGTCTTCAATTCATGAGATACATTGGATACAAACTCCTGTCTGGCATCTTCCAGGTTTTGCAGATCCCCCAGCATGTGGTTAAAGTTTTCGGTGATCCTTTCTACTTCAACAAAACCTTTCAGATCCATCGTCTCATTGAAGTCTCCTTGTGTGATGATAGCGATTGATCCGGCCACTTCCTGCAATGGCTTTACGATCTGTCCCGAATATAATACAGAAACCAGCAAAATGATAACCCCAAGCAATACAACTACCGTAAGAGAGATCGTCTTTATGGTCTCATACATTTTGTTCACACTATCCAGTGAAAAATCCATGATCACAGCACCATTGACAGTCTCTTTGCCGGAGTTGTAGATTGGCAGGATCAATTGCACCTGATCCTTTGTTTCATTCACGATCTTGGTCTCTTTTCCATTCAGACATCGAACAGCATCCTTTAATAAAAGTGTTTTTTCTTCCTCCAGGCCATATGTATCGCGTACCACAATAAGACCCGAATCAATGATCAGGATCCGGCCATCATAAATGTCCGAAATCTGCGTCAGTTCCGCATCTACTTCCGTGGTAACATCATTCGCAAAAAAAGCGGAAGAAGTGATCAAATTGCATATGATCGTTCCTCTTGTCTGCAACTCTGTTATTCTTTGATTCACGGCCCGCTCGCGATATGCATTGGTAAGAATAAGAGAAAACAAAACAACCGGTATCAATCCGATCAGCAATATGATCCCAAGACTCTGCATCCGCAAACTCTTTAGTTCTTTTAATTTATTCACGATTTTCAAAGTAATAACCGACTCCCCATTTTGTATGTATATACTTTGGTTCACTTGGATTCGTTTCGATCTTCTCGCGAAGTCTTCGGATATGTACATCTACCGTACGAACATCTCCGGGATAATCCACGCCCCAGATCTCATGCAGTAATTTTTCTCTTCCATACACTTTTCCCGGATGATTCATAAGAAATTCCAACACTTCGAATTCTTTCGCAGTCAGACTGATCTCGCGATCTGATATGTATACACGACGCCCTTCTTTGTCAATCTTCATCTGACCATAGAGAACCTCATTCTCATTCGACTGACCTGAAACTGCGTTTTGTTTACTGCTTCTTCGAAAGATCGCCTTGATCCGGGCTTTCACTTCAAGAATGTTAAATGGCTTTGTAATATAATCATCTGCTCCATACTCAAGTCCAAGAATCTTGTCCATATCGTCCCCTTTCGCCGTCAGCATAATGATCGGCACATCGGAAAATTCCCGAACCTGCTGGCAGACTTCAAATCCGGTAAGCTTTGGTAACATAACATCCAAAAGAACAACATCAAAAGAATTACTCCGGATCGCCTCTAATGCTTCTTCTCCATCATAAGCAACGTGAACTTCCATGTCGTCCTGCTCCAGGCTAAAACGAAGTCCCTTTACAATCAACTTTTCATCGTCTACTACCAAAACTTTTTTTGCCATCTTATTCTCCATTCCTATATTGTAATTAAATCTTTTATTTTGTTAAATACGCCGTCTTTAATTCCGGAGATATTCTTAATATCTTCAATGGCGTGATAGCCGCCATGAGACTCCCTGTAAGCGATGATCTCCGTAGCTTTCGCTTCTCCGATTCCGGTAAGTGTCATAAGCTCCTCTTTGGAGGCGGTGTTAATATTTATCTTTGGATCGGCATTTTCCTGTAAGGAGGCAGATGCCGCCGTGCCTTGTCCTGCCTTTTTGCCTTTTACAGGAATGATCAGCTGTGTTCCGTCTGCGACCATCACCGCCTGATTCACTGCGGCTGTATCCGCTTTTTTCGTAAATCCACCCGCCTTTTCGATCACCTCAACCACTCTCGGCTCATGATCAAACGAGTAGACGCCCGGTTTTTTGACCTGTCCGGAAATATCAATATACACCGTAACATCCTGCCGGCTCGTCTCTTTTTGGGATCCTTCTGTCGCTGAGTCAGAAGAATCCATCTGCTGTTCCGTCTGCCCGGCAGACTCCCAGCGGTCAGAGGATGGAATCGTTCCCCTCCCCCGATTGCCATATAAATATAAAATTCCACATATCAAAACGGCAATCACTCCCATTGCCAATTTGATCATATTCTTTTTTTCCATCGAAAATCTCCTTTAAAATCGGTCGGAAAAGGAATTCACGATGTCTTTCTCATTGTACCAATATCAACTCTTTTTTACAAGACGATTTTACGAAATTGTTAACAAATTATTTCCATTTGAATGTAAAAATACCAGCCACAATGATCAGAATACCGAAAAGTTTTCTCCACTCAAATGGCTGCTTTTCTAATCCGAACAATCCAAACAGTTCCAACAGGTATGAAATGATGATCTGGGAAGAAACAATAAACATCGCAGATCTTGCCGGGTCCAGTGCATTAATGCTGACAATTACCGTATAGGTTATGAATGCCCCCAGCGCACCTCCCAAAAGCAGATATTTGGGTGTGACTGACAAAATACTTGATGGATTCCCCTGTCTCCCTGTAATAAACCAGGCAAGCACACACACCACCAGCGCGGTGATCTGAACAAATGACGCCGAGAGCCACACACTGGTCTGTTTGGTCACTTCAGTATTAAACACGCCCTGCACACTCATAAGGCCACCAGAAATGATAGAAATAAGAATTCCCCACATAATAACATATCTCCTTAAATGATCTAATGTTATTATGCAGGGAATCCCTAAAAAGTATGCAAAAAATATAATAAACTGTGAGTCTCTACAAAACCTCATTTAAAATATCAAACATCTCATCGACATGTTTCTTCTCAATTACCAGAGGTGGAACAAAGCGGATCACATGTGTTCCCGCACTCATAAGGATCAATCCTTTTTCGAGTGCTTTCAGTACATACGGTCCTGCCGGCTCACAAAGTTCAAGTCCACGCATAAGGCCAATTCCTCTTGCCTCTTTTGCAATCTCTTTTGTGTCTACTAATTCTTGCAGACGTTTGCCCAGATATTCACCAACTTCCTGAACATGAGAAGGAATCTCTTTCTCTTTGAACTGGGAAAGTGTTGCATTCACTGCGGCAGCAGCCAGAGGATTGCCTCCAAATGTCGTGCCATGATCTCCCGGCACAAGCGCATTGGCAATCTTTTCTGTTGTTGCGATCGCGCCGACTACCATGCCGTTTCCAATTCCCTTTGCCATCGTGACAATATCCGGCTGAATACCATAATGCTGATAAGCAAACATTTTGCCGGAACGTCCCATACCGCACTGGATCTCATCACAGATCATCATAATATCTTTCTCATCACAGATCTTTCGGATTCCTTGCAGGAACTCCGCATTGGCCGGATAAATACCACCTTCGCCCTGAACAGCTTCTACGATTACTGCATAGGTCTGATCGGTGATCTTGGAAACAACACTGTCAAGGTCATTGTACTCGGCAAAGCTTACACCAGAAAGCATTGGTTCAAATGGCTCACGGTATTTTTTAGTACCGGTAACCGATAACGCTCCCATACTTCTTCCGTGGAATGCCTTATTCATGGAAACGATCTCATGCCGGTTCTCGTGTCCATTCAGGATCGCATATTTTCTGGCAATCTTTAATGCGCCCTCATTGGCCTCTCCACCGCTGTTTGCCATAAACACCTTGTCCATGCCGGTAGCTTCTGCCAATCCTTTTGCTGCTTCCAAAAGGGGTTCTGAATAAAAATAATTCGAAAAATGAATTCCCTTATCAATCTGTTCTTTTAATGCTTCTTTGTAAGCATCATTGCTGTATCCCAACGCACAGACAGCAATACCGCCTCCAAAGTCGAGATATTTTTTTCCTTCTACATCATACAGATAAACATCCTCCCCATGATCTAACATAACGGGGTACCGGTTGTATGAATGTACGAGATATTTTTCAGATTCTTCAATCTTATTCTGCATGTCCATAACGCTCCTCCTGTTCGTGTGGATACAAATTTTCCTGGTCGCCAATGATCGCTGTACCAATACCTTTTTTGGTATAGAATTCCAGCAATAAACAATGCTCCTGTCGTCCATCCAGAATATGTACCCGGCTGACTCCCTGTTCTACCGCTTCTACACAATTGCGGATCTTAGGGATCATACCGCCGCCGATCGTACCATTTTCAATCAAAAATTTTGCTTCATTGACTGGCAGAACCGAGATCAATGTTTCCGGATCAGATGGATCCATGCAAACGCCTTCAATATCTGTCATGAATACCAGTTTTTCAGCTTTGATCGATTTGGCGATCGCACTTGCCGCATCATCGGCATTGATATTATAGGCCTGGAATTTTTCATCCATACCGATTGGAGCAATGATCGGCACAAAATCGTTTTCCAACAAGGTATCGATCAGATCCGAATTTACTTTTTTTACTTCACCAACAAAACCAATATCCTGACCACTTGCTGTCTTTTTGTCACATATCATAGTTCCGCCATCTTTTCCACTGATGCCGGCTGCTTTTACGCCAAGTTTTTCCATCATCTGAACCAGGTGCTTATTTACTTTGCTAAGCACCATCTCAGCTACTTCGATCGTGTCTTCATCCGTCACACGGAGGCCCTCAACAAATTTGCTCTCTTTTCCCATATAGCCAAGCCATTTGCTGATCTCTTTACCACCACCATGAACAATGATCGGCTTCATGCCAACCAGTTTAAGAAGTGCAACATCTTTGATCACCGACTGCTGCAGATTTTCATCCAGCATCGCGCTTCCGCCATACTTAACAACTACTTTTTTTCCATTAAAATCACGAATATAAGGGAGTGCCTCAATCAGAGTCTCCGCTTTGATCACTACATCATCTACTCCGCGTAACATGTTTTATCCTCCATTAACTTCTGTAATCACCATTGATTTTCACATAATCATATGTAAGGTCACAACCCCAGGCAGTTGCCTGACATTCTCCCTCTTTCATATCACAGATCACGGTAACCTTCTCCTCGCTGAGAAGCTCCGTTGCTTTTTCTTCACTGTAATCCGTTGCCACACCGTCTTTTACTAAAACAATCTGTTCCTCACTGCCAACAAGGATCAGATCGATCACTTCCGGATCAAAATCAACTCCGGCATAACCCAGTGCACAAAGAATCCGTCCCCAGTTTGCATCACTTCCATAAACGGCGGTTTTTACAAGATTGGAGGTAATCACGGATTTCGCAAGAATCTTTGCTTTTTCTTTCTCTGCACAATTTGTTACCTGAACTTCAAGAAGTTTCGTACATCCTTCGCCGTCTGCCGCCATCTGCATCGCCAGACTTTTAGACACTGCCAGCACGGCTTCTTTGAAAAGATCATAAGCTTCTGTGCCTTTTTCAATCGTCACCGATGAAGCACCATTCGCCAGTACCAGATAGGTATCATTGGTTGATGTATCGCGGTCAACTGAAATCATATTAAATGTGTCGGATACCACCTCACTGACAATCTCCTGCAGATCTTCTTTGGCAATTGCTGCATCCGTCGTTGTCACACTAAGCATCGTAGCCATATTCGGATGGATCATTCCCGATCCTTTGGACATTCCTCCAACATGGACTTCTTTTCCATCCACTTCAAAGGAAAATGCTGCTTCTTTCGAAACCGTGTCCGTTGTCATGATTGCCTTTGCTGCCTGATGTCCTGCATTCTCATCCTCTGCCAGATGCTCTTTCAATAAAGCAGCACCTCTTTGCAATGGTTCTTCCGACAGCTGCATGCCGATCACACCGGTAGAAGCAGTAAGGATCTCTTCCGGCTTTACTCCTGTCTCTTTGGCAATGCAGGAAGCCATGTAATAATTCAGTTTCTTACCCTCTTCTCCCGTGCAGGCATTGGCAATACCACTGTTCAAAACAACGCCATGTACCGGGGTTCCTTTTGCCACGATGTCTTTGTCCCACCATACCGGTGCGGCCTTAACCACATTCGTAGTAAATGTACCTGCACAAACAGCAGGTTCTTCCGTAAATACGAGAGCCATATCGTCCCGTCCCTGATATTTTATACCGGCTGCAGCACTAGCGGCCATATAGCCTTTTGCGGCTGTCACGCCTCCTGAAATCTTCTTCATATCAACATCCTCCTATAATATGTAGCGCCCCCTCGCATGACTCGGCGGCAGGTCGTCGGAGCCATCTTAAAATATGACTTCGTCATATTGACTCCTCCTATGGCACCATCGGAACCAGACGAAGTCCTTCGGTCTCATCCAGTCCAAACATGATATTCATATTCTGAACAGCCTGACCAGCCGCTCCTTTGGTAATATTATCCATCGCGCCCATCATGATCACACGACCAGTACGGGTATCTACTTTGGCATTTACATCGACAAAGTTGCTTCCTTCCACCCATTTTGTCTCCGGACATACTCCTTCATCCAAAACACGTACAAAATACTCATCCCTGTAAGCATCCTCATACGCTTTACGGATCTGTTCCGGTGTAACACCTTCCTTATATTTGGCGTATGCCGTAACCAGGATTCCACGGTTCATCGGGATCAGGTGTGGGGTAAAGTTCAAAGTTACCGGTTCCCCGCTGGCATAAGAAAGCTGCTCTTCAATCTCCGGTGTGTGACGATGAGAAGCTACGCCATATGCCTTGATATTTTCATTTACTTCACAATACAGATTCGGAACTTTTGCTCCGCGTCCTGCTCCGGAAGTACCGGATTTTGCATCAATGATCAGTGTACTCATATCAATCAGTCCATTCTTTGCTAACGGATAGATCGACAGCGTTGAACAGGTCGGATAACATCCCGGATTTGCGATCAGGCGAGCCTGTTTTACTTTTTCCCGGTTGATCTCACAAAGACCATAAACCGCTTCTTCAATATACTGTGGACTCTTGTGCTCGATACCATACCACTTTTCATAAACAGCCACATCCTTGATGCGGTAATCCGCACTCAGATCGATCACCTTGGTGTTCGCAAGGATCTCATCATCCAGAACACCGGCCAGATATCCCTGCGGCGTAGCCGTAAAGATCACATCTGCCTCTTTCGCCAATTCATGAAGGTCATCTGCCTTGCAGATGTCTTCTACAATCTTGAACACATTTCCAAAAACCGAACTGAATTTCTGATCTACATAACTTCTGGAACCATACCAGATAATCTCAGCCTCTTTGTGCTGCAGTAACAATCGGACAAGTTCCTGACCTGCATATCCGGTCGCACCAATAATGCCCACTTTAATCATGACCAAACACCATCCTTTATGATATGTATATTTCTTGCATATTTTATGTATTTTTATGCATATTATTCACAAACTGCATTTATTATACTCCTTTTCCTACCATTATGCAATACTGTAATCGTCTTTATTTAAGAAAGATACAATTGATGCTTGCATAATATACATTAGTAGTGTATATTAGATACCGTGAGATAATTATTATTTTACCTATACTTATACGGAGGTTTTTACTATGAAAGAAAAAGTTATTTTAGCTTATTCTGGCGGTTTGGACACAACAGCGATCATTCCATGGTTGAAAGAAAACTTTGACTATGAAGTTATCTGTGTATGTATCGACTGCGGACAGGAAGAGGAATTAGACGGATTGGAAGAACGCGCAAAACTTTGCGGTGCTTCTAAATTGTACATCGAAGATGTAATTGATGAATTCTGCGATGAGTATGTTGTACCATGTGTACAGGCTCACGCTGTATATGAGAACAAATACCTTCTCGGTACTTCTATGGCACGTCCGGTTATTGCAAAACGCCTTGTAGAGATTGCTCGTAAAGAAGGCGCATCGGCAATCTGCCACGGTGCTACCGGAAAAGGAAATGACCAGATCCGTTTTGAACTTGGTATCAAAGCACTTGCTCCGGATCTTAAGATCATTGCTGCCTGGAGAAATGATAAATGGACATTAGATTCCCGTGAATCGGAAATTGAATACTGCAAAGCTCACGGTATTGATCTTCCATTCTCTGCTGACAACAGCTACAGCCGCGACCGTAACCTCTGGCACATCAGCCATGAAGGTCTTGAATTAGAGGATCCGGCAAACGAGCCAAACTTTGATCATCTGTTAGTATTAGGAACCACTCCTGAAAAAGCTCCAGATGAAGGCGAATATGTAACCATGACCTTTGAAGCAGGCGTTCCAAAGAGTGTAAACGGAAAAGAAATGAAAGTTTCTGATATTATCCGTGAATTGAACCGTCTTGGCGGTAAACATGGTATTGGTATTGTCGATATCGTAGAAAACCGTGTTGTTGGTATGAAATCCCGTGGTGTATATGAAACTCCTGGCGGAACGATTCTTTATGAAGCACACCAGCAATTAGAGGAATTGATCCTTGACCGTGATACCTATGATCTGAAAATGGATATGGGGAATCGTCTTGCACAGATCTGCTACGAAGGAAAATGGTTCTCTCCTCTTCGTGAAGCTGTTCAGGCATTCATTGAATCAACTCAGAAATATGTTACCGGAGAAGTTAAATTCAAACTGTACAAAGGCAACATCATCAAAGCCGGTACTACATCACCATACAGCTTGTACAATGAAAGCATTGCTTCCTTCACAACAGGAGACCTTTATGATCACCACGATGCAGAAGGCTTCATCAACCTCTTTGGTCTTTCTACCAAAGTTCGCGCAATGAAGATGGCAGAAGTAGAAAAAAATAAATAAATCAAAGTGTTTCACTTTTTAAGTTGTCACACTTAGAAAAGAAAAAGTTCAACTCGCTTGAGATATAAAGTCTCTTGCAAGTTGAACTTTTTTTTATAACTCATTCAGATCATACGGCGTACTCTGGTAAACATAATAGTTTAACCAGTTACTGTAAAAAAGCTGTCCGGTAGAACGCCAGCGAACAACGGGTTCTTTGTCCGGGTCATCGTCCGGAAAATAATTACATGGTATCTTCGGATTCATTCCTTTATCCAGATCTCTAAAATACTCTTTCGCCAATGTATCCGCATCGTATTCCGGATGTCCGGTAAGGAAAAACTGACGACTGTCTTCTGTCTTCAGGATCGTAGGCCCCGCTTCTTTTGAAACTGCCAGAAGTTCGATCCCCTTTATGCCATTGAGTGACTCCTCCGTCAGCGTCATCGCCCGTGACTGTGGTGCATAAAAAATATCATCAAATCCACGGAACAACGGTGAATTCTTCTTGATCACAGTATGCTCATAAACACCTGACAGTTTTTCCGGAAGATCTATCCGCTGCACGCCATAATGATGATACAGACCGGCAAATGCGCCCCAGCACATATGCAACGTACAATGTACGTGTGTCTTGCTCCAATCCATGATCTTGCAAACTTCATCCCAATATGCGACCTCTTCAAATGGCGTGTAATCCAACGGAGCACCCGTAATAATCATGCCGTCAAAAAAACGATCTTTGATCTCATCAAATACGGTATAAAACGTTTCCAAATGATTCGATGCAACATGCGTAGGCTGATAACTTGCCGTCTGTAAAAACTCAACTTCCACCTGCAATGGTGTATTGGACAGCTTACGGAGAAGCTGGGTTTCTGTCTCAATCTTTGTAGGCATAAGGTTGAGGATCAAAACATTCAGCGGGCGGATATCCTGATGCATCGCCCGGTATTCTGTCATAACAAATATATTTTCACTTTCCAGTATTTTTTGCGCCGGTAATGAATCTTTAATTTTAATTGGCAATCTTCTCACCTCTTTTTAATAAGCTTTTACGGATCTTCTTCGTACTTTAAGTCCGTTACTGCTCATTATAACACAATATTTTGTGTGTGAAAAGAGTTAGAATTGCATCGAATACGACATGTGGCAACATCCGGCACATCCTGTCCCGATCAGATATGATTCTTTTGCCGGATCGATCCCACCAAGGGCATACACAGGCAATGTGCTGTGTTCGCAGATTTCTCTTAAAAAGTCGACTCCTTTTGGCGGAATATCCTTTTTGCAATCGGTTGGAAAAATGTGACTTGCCGTAACATAGTCTGCACCGAGACGCTCTGCCTCATAAAGCTGTTCCAAAGAATGGATCGATGTCCCAATCTTTTCAAATGCGGACTTTTCTGCTTTCGTCATAGCAGCAAGAATCGGCAATGGTACATGAATTTTCCGATAGGATAATGCAATTGCTACGTCCTTATAATTGTGCAATAATAACGGTTTATCATGCGCTTCGCAGATGGCTATGACTTCTTTTGCCAGCGATTGATATTCGTGATCCGACAGATCTTTTTCTCTGAGAATGATCTCATCATAATAAGAGGTCCTCGCAATCTTCTCAATCTGCATAAAAAAGTCAATTCCCCTGCTTTTACAATAGTTTTGGTTTGTTATCGCAATTCTATACATAAATATAATCACTCATAACCGGCTGCATTCCTACGGACAGAATGGCATCATAAATTTCCTGCACATCTCTGGTATCGTCAATCTCAAACTGTTCGTCGCCCTTTTCTTCTCCGGTTCGTCCACCGATGCCGACATCTACACCGGCAGAAATCTTGGTCGCACAGATCTGGATCAGATGGTCCCGGACACGCTGGCACTCTCTTGTGGATACTGTGATCGATGCAAAAGGAAGAAGCAATCGATATGCACAGATTACCTGCAAAAGCTGAGCCTCATGTACATCCATCGGATTGATGCGGTCGTTGTTAATGATCGGACGAAGTCTCGGACATGAAAATGCGATTTCGGCATGTGGGTATTTTTTTTGCAGCAAATACGCATGTGTACCGGTTGCATACGCATCTTTGCGGAAGTCATCCAGCCCCAGAAGTGCAGCAAATCCGACTCCACGCATTCCGCCTTTTAATGCACGCTCCTGTGCATTGATCCGGTATGGAAATATTCTCTTATTTCCGGCAAGATGCAGTGTTTCATATTTATCTGAATTATAGGTTTCCTGGAACACCGTTACATAATCTGCTCCACATTCATGCCAATAATGATAATCCTCTGAATTTGCAGGATAAACTTCAAGTCCGATCACTTTAAAATATTTTCTTGCAATTTTACAGGCTTCTCCAATGTATTCAACATTGGACATATTCGGGCTCTCACCTGTCAGGATCAGGATTTCCTGCAAGCCGGTTTCGGCAATTGCCTGCATCTCTTTCTCTATTTCTTCCTGATTCAATTTAGCTCTTCGGATCTTATTGTGGCAGTTAAATCCACAGTAAATACAATAATTTTCACAGTAATTGGCAATATAGATCGGTGTGAACATCATGACGGAGTTGCCAAAATGCTTTCTCGTCTCTCTCTGCGCTTTTTCTGCAATCAATTCCAGAAAAGGGAGAGCTGCCGGTGACAACAGCGCACCAAAATCATCCAGATCGATCTGATCTTTGTTCAGCGCGTTGCGGACATCTGCTGCTGTATATTTGTCGTAATCATATGCTTCCATTGCCTCAACGACCTGTTGATCAACAGTAGAGTCAAGAACCTCCATTCCCTCAAGATACTTCATGTGGTCGATGCGGTTCTCTTTCATATCTTCCAAAATCTGTTCATTTAAAATACTTTTATTTACAACTTCATTTGACATATAAGGATTCCTCTTTCTTATTGTTTTTCGCTTCCATCCTGAATGTAACCCGTCAACGGAGATGAGGCACTTGCCCCTTTGCTCAACACTCGTCCGGTTCCTGCCAGATAAGCTTTTCTTCCCGCTTCAATCGCAAGCCGGAACGCCTCTGCCATCGCTGGGATGTCTCCTGCTGTCGCAATACCTGTATTTGCCATGATCGCCGCAGCTCCCATCTCCATCGCCTCACAAGCCTGGGATGGTTTACCGATTCCTGCATCTACAATGATCGGCAGATCGATCTCATCAATCAGGATCTGGATAAACTCTTTTGTTGCCAGTCCCTTATTGGATCCGATCGGTGCAGCCAACGGCATGATCGAAGCAGCTCCTGCATTTGCAAGATCTCTTGCCACATTGAGATCCGGATACATGTATGGCATAACAACAAATCCCTCTTTTGCCAGGATTTCTGTTGCTTTGATCGTCTCACTATTATCTGGCAGTAAATATTTTGTATCACGCATGATCTCAATCTTTACAAAGTCTCCACAACCAAGTTCTCTTGATAAACGGGCAATGCGAACAGCTTCATCGGCATTTCTCGCACCCGATGTATTTGGCAGAAGTGTAACCCCCTCCGGAATATAGTCCAGAATATTGGCTCTTCCGTCCTGATTTGCCCGGCGAAGTGCCAGAGTAATGATCTGTGCCTTTGCATTTTCAACAGATGCCTTGATCAGATCCAGGGAATATTTTCCTGATCCTAAAATAAAACGGGAATCAAACTCGTGACCCCCAATCACTAATTTATCGTCTTTCATGTTTTTCCTCCTATATGTAACGCCCCCTCGCTTTTTTGCTCGGCGGCAAGTCGTCGGAACCATCTTTGTAATATGACTCCGTCATATTGGTTCCTCCTATATGTAACGCCCCCTCGCTTTTTGCTCAGCGGCAAGTCGTCGGTTACTACAGTGGAATCAGCCCCCACCGACAAAGCTGACAACTTCAATCACATCACCACTGTGAAGGATCGTGTCGTTATAATCATTTTTACTAATGATCGTACCATTGATCTCCAGCGCGATCCGGCCAATTGTATAACCTTCTTTTTCTACCATCTGTGCTACACTCAGACCTTCATAACCGGTTTTGTTTTCACCATTAATCTGTATCATACTGTCTCCTTCCAAATATAATAAAAAAAGAGATACCACAAGAAGATCCACACCCGAGGTGGTGTGCCCCTTCTTGAGGTATCCCTCAATCTTTTAATATTGTAACACATATTCATTACTGTGTCAACTCAGCTTTGTCTTGCAGTTCTTTTACTTTTTTCTGGCAATAAACCGCAAGTTCACTGGCCTGTACTCTTTTATCTGAAATTTCATGGATCTCAAACGCTCTTCCCACATAGATAGAAACCTTTTCCTGTGGGATCAGCCATTTTTTGCCCAGATGTTTGATCTTATGGATTTCAAGATATGCCGGCACAATATAAATATCCGTACCGATCACGCCCATAAATCCACCCTTTTTAAACGGATTCATCTCCCGTTGGTAATAGCTGCATTTACTCTCCGGAAACATAACCAGATTCGTCTGCGAAACGGCTTCTTTGATCTGGGTAATATTGCTTTTTAATTTGGCAAGATTCTGCGTATAACGATCCAGCGGAATGCAGTGGATCGAGGATAAATATCTTCGCAAGATCGGATAGGACCAAAGTTCTCTTGCCGCCACAAAACTGATCGGTCGGTCTACCGCAGCCAAAAGAAATACAACATCAAAAAAGCATCGATGGTTCGGAACCAGTAAAAAATGCTTATCGGCAGGAATCGACTCCTGATCGTATATATGTAAGTCGATCTTTGCCGTCTTGATCACTCTTTTGCATATCTTTTTACAGATCATAAAATTGTTTTCTAAATCATCATTTAAATTATGAAAATGATAGATCATGGACAAAACCAGTGTAAAAAACAGGCGGATCAGTCCTAGAAAATCTTTCAATTTTTTCATAAGTCACCTCTTTTTATTCTTGTATCTATTGGCGGATCTGCCCATCTCCAAGAATAATATACTTTGTCGTCGTAAGCGCCAGCAGTCCCATCGGTCCTCTGGCATGTAATTTCTGGGTGCTGATGCCGATCTCAGCTCCGAATCCAAACTCAAAACCATCGGTAAATCTGGTCGACGCATTTACATAAACGGCCGCAGCATCAATATCATTCAAAAACATCATAGCATGCTCATAATTTGAGGTAACAATACACTCCGAATGTCCGGTATTGTAATGATTGATATGTTCGATTGCCTCTTCGATCGAGGAAACTGTCTTGACTGAAATGATCGCATCCAGATATTCCGTTCCAAAATCCTCCTCTGTTGCCTGTTTGACATCTGAAAAATATCTGGCAGACTCTTCATCTGCACGGATCTCAACTCCATGGGCAACTAACATCTCACCGATCTTTTTCATAGCTTCCGGCAAAACTTTCTCATGGATCACCAGTGACTCACAGGCATTGCATACGCCAAGACGCTGTGTTTTTGCATTTTCAATAATGCGAACTGCCATATCAAGATCTGCATACTCATCCACATATACATGACAGTTTCCGGTTCCTGTCTCGATAACCGGAATCGTACTGTTTTGCACCACAGTGCTGATCAGTCCGGCTCCTCCACGTGGGATCAACACATCCACATATTCATTCAGCTTCATGAACTTCTCTGCTGTCTCATGGGATGTGTCCGTCAAAAGCTGGATTGCATCCTGTGGCAGTTTTACAGACTCAAGAGCCTCACGGATCACCTTTACAATTGCCTGATTGGAATGAATGGCATCCTTACCTCCGCGAAGGATCACGGCATTGCCGGTTTTAAAGCACAGACCAAACGCATCTGCCGTAACATTTGGCCGTGATTCGTAGATAATTCCGATCACACCAAGAGGTACCCGTTTCTGCCCGATCTGCATGCCATTTGGCGATGTCTTCATCGAAAGGACTTCCCCAATCGGATCATCCAGGGTAATGATCTGTAACAATCCCTCTGCCATATTTTCAATTCGCTGCTCTGTCAATGTCAGACGATCCACAAGTGATTCTTTCATGCCATTGTGTCTTGCCTCTGCAATATCTTTTTCATTCTCCATAAGAAGATATGCTTTATTCGCACACAGCGCCTCTGCCACTGCCTGCAATCCTTTGTTCTTTTCTAAGACGCCCAAACGTCCCAATTGTCTGGAAGCTTTTTTCGCCTGCTGTCCTAATTGTTCTAACATATCCAAAACCTCTCCCTTTCCGGCTCAATCCGTAATAATATCTTCTACCGGCTGATCCGTGTGTTCAACCGGAATATGATCCGCTTTTTGACTGGAAAATGCCAACATGATCTTATGGTCGATCCATTCTCCATAGCGGTTCAAATACCTGTCATAATATCCCCCACCATATCCGATACGATTTTTTGTATTGTCAAATACCGCTCCTGGAAGTAACATCAGTGTCCGGTCCTCTTTTCGTGGTTTCCATATACCGGTATTTACCGGTTCCGGAATATCCTGATAACCGGGGCACAGATCGTTTTCTGAACATACTACATAAAAATCCATCTCTCTTCGTTCTCGATCCACTCGCGGAAGCAGCAATGTTTTACCATCCTGCCAGATCTTCTGATGAATTCTCTTGGTATCCACTTCCGAACGAAACGAAGCATAAGAAAAGATAACTTCTGCCTCTGCATACCAGGGCGAATGGATCAGTTTTTTATATATCTGCTCCGAAGCTTTCTGTCTTGCTTGTTCCGACATCTGATCTCTTCGTTTCAAAAACTCGCGACGCATATTCTGCTTATCCACTAAAAATCACTTCCTGATCACTTTTTCTTTTTTAATTTGTGAATCGTTCCATCCTTTTCCTGAATCGATACATGATCCAGTGTGTTTTTCAGATTTCTGCGGATCGCAGCCAGATATTCTGCGCGCAGCAAAGACTGCTCATCCTTTTCCTCCGGAGTGATCGTTCCGGCCTTTTGTTTTTTATATAATTCATTGATTCGATCGATCTTACTTTGTTCCATATGTTCCCCCAAGATAATCTTTTAATTGAAAATGTGTTGTCTTGTGTGCTTTAAATAGTGTGCCGATTTCCTCTCCATCAAAAAGACGGTTGATATTCTCCATATCCACGCCATTTAAGATCACCATATCCGCTCCAATATCATTGGCAATACCAGCTGCGCCTACTTTGGAACTCATACCACCGGTTCCAACATCCGAAGAAGTTCCCTTTGCCATGCCAAGCATCTCTTCTGTGATATGCTCAACGTATGGGATCAATTTTGCATCCGGATTGCAGTTCGGATCATCGGTATACAGACCGTCAATATCGCTTAAAAGAACCAGCAGATCAGCTCCTACAATAGCCGCAACGATCGCAGACAGAAAGTCGTTATCACCAAAATCGATCTCGTCGGTCGCAACGGTATCATTTTCATTTACAATGGGAATCACACCCATATCAAGCAGTTCCCGAAATGTATTTTGTGCATTGCTCCGGCTCACATCATTCGCAATTGTGATCTTTGTCATCAAAATCTGGGCAATATTCTGATTGTATTCTGAAAACAGACGTTCATATACCATCATGAGCCGGCTCTGTCCTACCGCAGCAC
>CAKREC010000034.1 GCA_934316925.1 uncultured Eubacterium sp. | reverse complement strand
CTCTGCAAGATTTTTTCCAATATGCTTTCGAATGCCTATGAGGCAATGGAAAACGCGGTAGAAAAGCGTGTGGAATTGCAGGTGTTTCATGAGCAGGACAGTATATTTATCCGTGAAACTAATACATTTGCCAATGAAATTCAAAAATCCGGAAAATGGTTCAAAACCAGCAAAGCGGATAAGAAGGATCATGGATTTGGCATGAAAAATATGGAAGAGGCAGTAAAAAAATATGGTGGAACAATAACTACCAGGATAGAGGGAAATGAATTTTTCATAGAAATATTTTTGAAAAATTGTGAGAACAAAAGGGGATAAAATGATTCAGGTTGCAATTGTTGATGATGAAAAGATATGGCGGGAAGAGATTGAAAAAACAATAAAAGACAGGTTCCCTACATCGCATTTGACAGTGACGGTGTTTACATCGGGCGAGGAACTATTACAGGATGAACGCAGATTTGATGTTGTATTGATGGATATTGAATTGCAGGGAATGGATGGGTTTTCTGCCTTAAGTGAGTATCGACGGGAGAATGGGCAAGCCATTTTTATTATATTGACAACCCATGTGGAACTAAGTCGTGAGGGATATAAAGTAGATGCCTTTCGCTATGTGGATAAGTTTCATATGGAAGAACTGAAGGAAGCGATACAAAGCGCTATACTTCGATTACGACGATATGAAGAGATTATGATTCCCATTCGACGTGAAACTACATATCAGATCAGTTTGTACCAGATTCTTTATTTTGAAGTGTATGGACATGATACGACGATGATAACAGCAGATGGACAAAAGTTTGTGTGCGTAGAGACACTGACAGAGATTGCACAAAGGCTTGAGGAAAAGGGCTTTGTGTTGACAAACCGCTCTTATCTTGCCAATATGGAACACATTCGTGAGATTAAACCGGGACAGATCACATTAGATGGCGGCATTGTGATCCCTTTAAGCCGTAGAAGATTGAAACTTGTTGAAAAAATGTACTTTGATTGGAAAATCCGAAGATCCAATGGCTGATTTGCACTACCATTCACGCATATATTGACCGTTCAGGAAAATGCTATATTCAAGAGTCGTCATCTGTGATAAGGTTATGGCGTTCGAACAAAAGAATAGCGCGCGGGAAGGAGCGGTGTGTGCTGATGGATGTTAATTGGTTGCGTTGGTTATTAAAATATTTACCTAAAAAATAAATTTGCAGGTAAAAAAGAAGCCAAAGAGATCATGTGGCTTTTGTGACCAAAATAGAAATTGCCATGAGATATGTGAGGGATAATGCTTTGGCAATTTGTTGAGACAGTGTCATAGCAAAGAAGATACTAAAAATTAAAGAAAAAGGAGATTAAATTAATATGCTAGAAAAGAAAAAAAGATCGAAAAAAGTATGGTTTATGCTTTTGATGTTGGTTATGGTAACAGTTAATTCTGTTGTTGCCTTGGCTGCAACAACACTTTCTGGGAAAAAGAATAATATATATTATGAGTTCACAGGTTCTGCTGTTCAAAGAGGAACGCAAATTAGAGCAACAGGAAGCACATATGCAGGAATTACGTTAAATGATAAGAAAGATTATGTTTATGTTAAAATAGCAAAGGAATATACTAATAAAAAAGGTGTAAAAGCTGTTGCTACAGTAGCTGAATATAAAACCAACAAGGTACGCAATACATCACTTGTTGAAGATGTTCCCAAAACAATGAATGGCAAATCTGTAGTTGCAAGAGTTGGACATTCATTTTCTCACGGTACAGCTACATATATGGCATATACTATTTATTAATTGTAAAGAGCATCGCTGGTTTTATGCGAAATGCCAGCGATGTTCATTAAAAAAAAGCTAGTGCAGAGAGGAAAACAAATGATTACATGGATGGTAAAAAATTTTGTTGTTACATTATCGGAATACAAAAAAGAAATTATATTCTTATGTTTGGGGATGATTCTGAGTCTTTTTTTGTTGTTTCAGACAGTGGTTGCTTTTTTCAGCAATATGGAAGCATATGGAACCGGTGAAAAGCAAAAAGAGTTGGAAAGCTACAATATAGAATGTTTTGAGTTTCATAATAAAGATAACATAAAAGAAATGACAGATATGCTCATGAGCCAGGATGGCATCAAAAATGTTTCCGTAGAGGCTCACTTAAATGATGGCAGATACATGATGGCAAGTGTACATTTGCCCGAAATTGTTGAGTCAGATTTTATGACGACAACCTATGACAAGGACCTGAAAGATGGTGAGATCATAACGGATTATAATAACTTTGATGTGATGGGAAGCGTGAAAGTGAAAAGGCAGGGAAAAGAGCTCGCGTTAAATGGGTATACTGCAGTGGATGATGAGATTGTGATCGGTGATTATTCATTTTGTAATAAGGCAGAGATTTCGGTGGGAAATGGAGATCTTGTTACCATAAATGATTTTGCAAATCTGATGAAAGAGTATGGAAATCCGGAGATGATGCTTTCTTATGAATATGAAAAGAAACTGGGGAAAAATGAGCGCGAACGTATTGCCGGAGAATTAAGAAAAATCAATCCATATGAGAGTTCCTGGGGTGGTGTAAAGGCCGGGCATATGGACTGGGGATATTTTGTGAAGAATTGTTATGTAGAAATAGCAGGAACATTGCTTGCTGTTATCAGTACGATCAGTATGTTTGTGCTATATATTCGCAAACGTTTGAAGGTGGGAGCAATATTGAAATTGCAGGGGGTAACCAATACAAAACTAATGATAAGCTGGATACTTGAATTTGTTTTGTTTTACTTCATTTCTTCTGCGATTGCAATTGCTTTTTATTATCTATATATGATGAAATCAAGACTGGTCATTTTTGATCTGCAAGAGGTTGTGGTAGTTTCAACAGGAAGCCTTTTCCTTGTTTTTTTACTCCTGCAGATAGTATCAACTGTTAAATATGTTAAGATGCAACCATTTGAAATGTATACGAATATGAAATAGAAATAGTGTTTGTGGAGGAAAGAACATGCTGATAAAAATGTTTTTAAAGAACTGGAGGCAGCACTTGTTTATTTTGATTCAATTGGCCCTGGTGATCTTTCTTATAAATAGCCAGATATCTAATTGCGTTATGGAATATAAAAAGATGACTGGCATAACGGAAACAGGACAAAATCTGTACTTTTACAAAAATGTGCTTGGAAATCTTTCTCAGTCAGAGGAATATTCCGATTTTGAACAACAAAAAGAGGCTATTTGTAAAATGCCGGGAGTCATCAATCTGGTGTATGCCCAGACGATATCGTGTGAAGTCGCAGGCTATCATAATAAAAATCTGACAGAAACAGACATAGAACGTTGGGTACAACAATATAACATGAATGAGTCTATGAGTGAGAGTATCCAGTATAATCTGACTGAGGGAAGATGGCTGACAAAAGAAGATGAATCATCGGATACGATGAAGATTATTGTCGGAGGTGGTCTTTCGCAACGGTATGTAGTAGGTGATGTGATCGAACTTAATTATGAGGATGGATCCAGTTATCAAGCTGAGATTGTTGGAAAAATGGGAGCCGATCATTGCTTGATCGATCAAGATGGAATACAGCCAGCCTCCAAAGATGTGTCGGAATTTACTACGCAGTTAGACGAGAAAGAGGACACGATCATCTCAAACAGTATCAAGCTGGAAAAAGAAAAAAAAGAGTTCCTATACAGCCCGGCAACATCGATCATGCTTACAATTGCAGAAGGAACGGATCTTGCAGAGTATGGAAAATATGGTGTTATCTGCTCGTTTGATCAGGTTATGGAGCGGACACAACGTGTTGTGGATCGGTATATATCATATGCACTGGAAACCAATTTTATATGGATACTTCTGGCATTATTTGGAATTGCCACTACCGCATACATAAATACCAGAGAGCGCCGATATACAAATGCTATTCTGCTTTTATTGGGAATGACAAATCGGCAGTTAAAAAGAATTTCTATTATACAAAGTGCCATATTGGTAATATTGTCTATGGGAATTTCATGTGGATTAAAATGGATTATAGAAAATTTTATGGAAGTAGAGAAAAGCCCATTGTTATTATCAAATTGGGCAGGTATGCTTATATTGAGTGTACTTTTGTTGGTCATAGATAGCATTTTCAGAGGATATATCAATAAAATGCAACCAATTGAAATCTTTCATATGACAAAGGAGTAGACAGATGGGAATTATGGAATTAAAAGAAATATCGAAAATATACAATCCAGGCAAGAGCAGTGAGGTGAAGGCACTGCGCGGAGTTGATGTGACAATTGAAGAAGGAGAGTGGGTTTCTATCATGGGAAAATCCGGATCCGGAAAGTCGACGCTTTTGCACATTATGGGTCTGGTGGATCGGTACACAGCAGGCTCGTATTGTTTTGACGGTGTGTGCGTAGATAAGCTCTCGCAGAACAAAGTGGCAGATCTTCGGAGGGAGAAAGTTGGATTTGTCCTGCAGGATTTTGGACTGATCTGGAACATGAGCGTGATGGATAATATTGCGACACCGCTTTATATTGCGAAAGAAAAGAAGAATATGATCCGTGAGCGGGTAATACGGATTGCCAGAGAACTAGAGATTGAGGACTTGCTGAAAAAGAAAGCAAAAGAGTTGTCAGGAGGACAGTGCCAGCGTGTGGCGATAGCAAGAGCACTTATTACAGAACCAAAAGTAATTTTTGCGGATGAGCCGACCGGAGCACTGGATCGGGAAAATGCGAAAAATATCATGGAGATCTTTCAGAAGATCCATGCCAGAGGTACAACGATCGTGATGGTAACACACGATGAAGAGGTGTCTCATATGGCGGGGCGGGAGATTGTGATATCGGATGGACAGATTGCATAAATCTTTTATTTCTAAACTTCATTTAAGTTTTGGTTGTTATAGTGTAGAAAACAAAATAATACATAACAAAACAAAACGAATGGGGGTAATCTTATGACGAGATGGAAAAAATGGGTACCAGCGGTTATCGCTGCGGTTCTTATTATTACAGGAGTGGCAGTGGCATTTGGAACTAAGAACAAATCAACCAACACACCGACAGCCGGTGTATCCGGGGAAGCAGTATCCGGGGAAGCAGTATCCGGAGGTGCTATGCAAGGTGGTCCCGGCGGTGCTCCGAATGGCGAGGCGCCTGGTGGAAATCCACCTTCTGGAGAGAAACCAGATGGAACTCCTCCGGCAGGAGGTCCGGGCGGCGGAAACGGAGGCGCACCTGGTGGAAGTGGTGCAAGTTCTGGAGTAAGCAGTTATGACGCTGCCAATTCGATTACGAGTGATACGACCATATCCGATAAAACAATTTCCTCAACAGGAAAAGATGAAAATGCGATCTATGTATCAAAAGATGCAACGGCAACGCTGAAAAATCTTACGATTTCACGTACATCTTCGGATAGCACCGGAGGGGACAATTCCAGTTTTTACGGAGTAGGAGCTGCTGTATTAAACACAGCCGGAACAACTACTGTGAAAAATAGCAAGATCACAACGGATGCAGCTGGTGGAGCTGGAGTTTTCTCATACGGGACCGGTGTTACCTATGTTTCGGATACAACGATCAGTACCAAGCAGGACACATCTGGTGGAATTCATGTAGCTGGTGGCGGTACTTTATACGCCTGGGATCTGGATGTGACGACCAAAGGTCAGTCAGCGGCAGCGATCCGCAGTGACCGGGGTGGCGGCAAAATGGTTGTAAATGGCGGAAGTTATACTTCGAATGGTGTCGGCTCTCCGGCAATTTACAGTACAGCAGATATTGCCGTGAATAAAGCCACGCTCACAGCGAATTCTTCGGAGGCAATTTGCATTGAGGGTTTGAATTCCATTCATCTGTATGATTGTGATCTTACTGGCAATATGGGAAATGACAGCCAGAATGACTGTACCTGGAATGTCATCCTGTATCAGAGTATGTCAGGGGATTCTGAAGTTGGTAACAGCACATTTGAAATGAATGGCGGCAGTCTTACCGCAAAAAATGGAGGTATGTTCTACACTACAAACACAGAATCTACGATCACACTGTCCAATGTATCAATCAAAAATTCATCTTCCAATGATTTTTTCCTGAGATGCACAGGCAATAAAAATCAAAGAGGATGGGGAACCACAGGAAGCAATGGCGCAGATTGCCTGTTTACCGGAATTTCCCAGAAGATGACAGGTGATGTAATATGGGATTCGATCAGTAAACTTGATTTTTATATGACGGAAGGCAGTGTCCTGAAAGGCGCAGTTACCGATGATGAGAGTTGTGCCGGAGACGGTGGAAGTGGTTACTGTAATCTTTATATCAGCAAGGATTCCAAATGGATCGTTACCAAGGACAGCACATTGACAAAATTATCAAATGCTGGCACTATAGTAGACAGTAAAGGAAAAACGGTTACAATCAAAGGAACCGATGGCAAAGTGTATGTGAAAGGAACCGGAAGTGTTACGATCACAGTGAAAGAATATAGTACTTCAGCAGACACCAGTGGCGCACAGAAGGCGACTACATTTTCAAACTATGAAGTAAAGCAGCAGTAAAGGTTTCGACGCTCTGCCGGAAAAGGCAATACAATTTTAGGAGGAAGCATCGATGAGGCTTTTGTTAGCAGAAGATGAAAGGGAATTATCGGCTGCACTGCAGGCGGTTCTGAAACGAAATCATTATGAAGTGGATGCCGTTTATGATGGACAAGAGGCTTATGATTATTTGCAGGCGGGCAATTATGATGGTGTGATCCTGGACGTGATGATGCCGGTGATGGATGGCTTTGAATTGTTAAAGAAGATCCGTGCCGAGCGGAATTCGATCCCGGTCCTGATGCTGACAGCAAGGGCTGAGGTGGATGACCGGGTCATGGGGCTGGATCTTGGTGCAGATGACTATCTGACCAAACCGTTTGCGATGAAAGAACTTTTGGCACGTGTCCGCGCGATCACGAGGAGACAGAACGAAGCGGAGAGTTCCATGCTTCAATATGGCAATGTAACATTGGATCTTTCTTCTTTTCAGCTTCAGGTTGGCGATAAAAAAGAGCGGATTCCGAATAAAGAATTTCAGATGTTGGAGATGCTTCTTGCCAATCCGACGCAGATCATATCTTCGGAACGTTTTCTGGAAAAAATATGGGGATATGACAGCAATGTAGAGCTGCAGATCGTATGGGTCTATATTTCATATTTGAGAAAACGGCTTAAATCAATGGATGCGGATGTAGTGATCCGTGCAAAGAGAAATCTGGGGTACTATGTGGAGGTGCAGCGTTGAGACGGTTACGGATCAATTTTATTCTGGTTGCGATGTGTTCGATGCTGGTGGTTCTTCTGTTTATGATCGGTGGTCTGAATGTTCTGAATTATCGTCAGATCACAAAAGACGGTGATCGTCTGACGAAGATGATCATGGACAATGATGGTACATTTCCGGACAATCAGAACAATGATAAGAAGCCTCCGGATGAAGGGGGAAAAGCACCGGATGATCAGCCGATGGAACCGGGGCAGGATCAGCCGGGGAAAAATCAGCCGGGCAAAGATCAACCGGGAACCAGAGAAGAACAGTATCAGACCCGTTATTTTACAGTAGAAAAAAGCGGGGATCAGACAACGGTGAATGTGGATCACATTGCGGCAGTGGATGAATCAGCAGCAAAGAAATATGCCGGACGTGTTTCTGGTGAGAATGGTGCAACGGGGTATCTGGATATATATCGGTACCGTGTTGTAGTCAGTGGGGAAAAGACAGCCTATGTGTTTGTGGACTGTGAGAAAAGCCTTGATACCTTTTGGGGTACACTGCGGACAAGCGCGGGCATGTCGGCAATCGGATATGGTATTGTTTTATTACTTGTATGTGTGCTGTCAAGAGTGGTGTTTAAACCGGTAAAGGAAAGCTATGCGAAGCAAAAACAGTTTATCACCGATGCCAGCCATGAATTAAAAACTCCACTTACGATCATTGAAGCGAATACCGAAGTGATGGAGATGGACACCGGAGAAAATGAGTGGTCGATCAGTACCCATCGTCAGATAGACCGGATGAGCCATCTGGTTCAGCAGATGGTAAGTCTGACAAGAATGGATGAGGGAAGAAAAAAACTGGAAAAAAAGAAGTTTTCTTTATCAGAAGCTCTGTACGACCAACTGGATCTGTATGCTTCGCAGGCGATACATGCCGGGATCTCGATCAACGCAGAGATCGATCCGGATGTTGAGTACGTAGGAAATGAAGAAGAACTCCGTAAGCTGTTTGGAATCCTATTTGACAATGCGATGAAATATGCGACTCCGTCGACAGAATTTGAGGTATCTCTACATCGAAAAAAACACAAGGTCGAGATGATGTTTACCAATCAGACAAACGAAGTGGAAAAGGGAGATCAGGATATTTTGTTTGAGCGGTTTTATCGTTCGGATGCTTCAAGAAATTCACAGACTGGTGGATCGGGAATTGGTCTTTCAATCGCAAAAGCCATCTGTGAAAATCATGGTGGCAGGATCCATGCGGAAAGCCCGAATGGAAAGAGCCTTACGATCACATTGATATTACGCAAATAAAAAAGAAGTTCAATCTGGCTGAGACAATAGGACGCATCGCGTTAAGCCTCTTTCTGATTGAACTTCTTTTTGTGTGTAAATAAAATATTATTCCATATTATCCAGCTCTAATAAGAAATTGAAATAATCTTTTCTGCCTTCCTTAGTTGCTGCGATCGCAGAACGTGGATGACGGTTTTTCTGACCGGTGAGAAGATAAGGAACATTGTATCCCCATACGGCACCGGATTCTTTCAATGGCTCCATATGTTTTTCAATGAATTTCAAAATCGGGATCAGATCATATTTTGGATTTTTAAGGAATCCAAGTAACTGCTCGCTGGCGCAGTTTCCGGCTCCGCGTCCCATACCGCTTACGGTAGCGTCTAAGTAACTAACGCCATTGGTCAGAGCAGAAATTGTGTTTGCAAAAGCTAACTGCTGATTGTTGTGAGCATGAATTCCTACAAACTTACCGTTTTTCTCTGCCACTTCCAGATATTTAGCGGCAAGCTCTTCAATCTGTTCCATATAAAGAGAACCATAGCTGTCTACAATATAAATACCATCAACAGGTGTCTGGGACAGAAGGCTGAGTGCTTCTTCAATCTCGGCTTCTTTGGCGTTTGAGATCGCCATGATATTTACGGTTGTTTCATATCCCATCGCATGGCAATGTTCAATCATCTCAATGGCAGCAGGGATCTGGTGGATGTATGTCGCAATGCGGACCAGATCGATCACGCTGTCAGCTCGGTTGATAATATCCCTTTTATAATCACAGCGGCCAACATCAGCCATCACAGCGATCTTCATGGAGGTGTCATTATCACCGACAATCTCCCGGATATCGTCTTCTTTACAGAATTTCCAAGGACCAAAATCCTTTTCGTCAAAAATATCGGTGGATGCTTTGTATCCAAATTCCATATAATCAACGCCTGCTTTTACATTGGTGTCATACAGATCTTTGACAAATTCTTTCGTAAAACGAAAATCATTTACCAGACCACCATCTCTTAATGTAGCATCAACTACTTTGATATCGGGACGATATGAAAGTAATGAACCTTTTTTTGCCATCTTTAGTTCCTCCTGACAGTATTATTTTTCTGCAATTTATTGTAGCAGAAATACAATGAAATGAAAAGGATTTATTGACCACAGATACAAAAAATGCTATGATAGAAAATGTTTAGGTACAATATATAGGAGGATTACAAGATGGATTACAAAAAAGCAGGAGTTGACATTGAAGCAGGCTACAAAGCAGTTCAGCTGATGAAGGAGCATATTGCTTCTACGATGCGTCCGGAAGTTTTGACAGATATTGGTGGATTTTCCGGTGCATTTTCGTTAAAACCATTTATGAATATGGAAGATCCTACATTGGTTTCCGGTACAGATGGTGTTGGAACAAAGTTGAAGCTGGCATTTTTGCTGGACAAGCATGATACGATTGGTATTGACTGTGTAGCAATGTGTGTAAATGATATTGCGTGTGCCGGTGGGGAACCTTTATTTTTCCTGGATTATATTGCATGTGGCAAGAATGAGCCTGAGAAGATCGCCAAGATCGTAAGCGGTGTGGCTGAGGGGTGTCGTCAGTCTGATTCTGCATTGATCGGTGGAGAGACCGCAGAGATGCCGGGATTTTATCCGATTGATGAGTATGACCTCGCTGGTTTTTCTGTTGGAGTAGTAGACCGCAAGGACATGATCACCGGAAAAGATCTTACTCCTGGTGATGTGCTGGTTGGTATTGCTTCTTCCGGTATCCACAGCAATGGTTATTCGTTGGTACGTAATGTATTCTCTATGAATATTGAGACTTTGAATCAGAAGTATGAGTGCCTGGAAAGTGATCTTACTTTAGGTGAGACACTTCTTACTCCTACCAAGATTTATGTAAAAGCGCTCCGCAGCATCAAAGAAGCTGGTGTTCGCATCAAAGCATGCAGCCATATCACCGGTGGTGGTTTCTATGAGAATATTCCGAGAATGTTGAAAGAAGGAACTCATGCGAAGATTGAGAAAAACAGTTTTGTAATTCCACCTATTTTCAAGATGTTGGCAAACGATGGAAATGTAGCAGAAGAAGCTATGTTCAATACATACAATATGGGTGTTGGTATGTTGACAGCGGTTGCCAAAGAAGATGTAGATAAGACCGTGGAAGCAATCAAAGCAGCAGGTGAGACCCCATATATTATGGGTGAGATCGTCAGCGGCGAGAAAGGAATCACATTATGCTAAAGGTTGCTGTATTAGTGTCCGGTGGTGGTACCAATCTGCAGGCGATCATAGACAGTGTCCAAAGTGGAGTGATCACCAATACGGAGCTTTCCGTTGTGGTAAGCAACAAAGCGGGGGCGTATGCGTTGCAGAGAGCGGAAAAGGCCGGAATACCGGGCGAACTGCTTGTGCCAAAAGATTTTGCATCCCGCCAGGAGTATGGCGAGGCTTTGATCAGCTTACTGGATAAGTATGAAGTGGATCTGGTTGTTCTGGCTGGATTCCTTGTGATCTTGCCGGAAAATTTTGTAAAAGCATTTGAACACCGCATGATCAATATTCACCCATCCTTGATCCCGTCTCATTGTGGAGCCGGATATTATGGGTTGAAAGTTCATGAGAGTGTTTTGGCAAGAGGCAATAAAGTTACAGGAGCTACGGTTCATTTTGTGGATGAAGGTACCGATAGTGGCCCGATCATTTTGCAGAAAGCAGTAGACGTTCTGGACGATGACACGCCGGAAACATTGCAAAAAAGAGTGATGGAACAGGCAGAATGGAAGATTTTGCCGGAAGCGATCGATTTGATCGCCAATGACAAGATTCAGATTATTGACAATTTAGTACGTAGAAAATAATTGACCCAAGGAGGAGATACGGTGAAAGTTCTCATTGTAGGAAGCGGTGGCAGAGAGCATGCCATTGCTACAAGTGTGGCAAAGAGTCCACAGGTAGATAAGATTTATTGTGCACCGGGAAATGCCGGTATTGGTTTGATTGCTGAGTGCGTGGATATTACAGCGATGGAGTTCGACCGTCTGGCTGATTTTGCCGAGGAAAAGCAGATCGATCTTACGATCATTGGTATGGATGATCCGCTCGTTGGCGGTATTGTAGATGTATTTGAAGGCAGAGGCCTGAGAGTATTTGGCCCTAGAAAGAATGCAGCGATCATCGAGGGCTCCAAAGCATTTTCAAAAGATCTCATGAAGAAATACGGAATTCCTACCGCTGCATATGAGAACTTCACAGATCCCGATGCGGCACTGGCTTATCTGGAGACGGCGAAGATGCCGATCGTTCTCAAAGCCGATGGCCTTGCATTAGGAAAAGGCGTGTTGATCTGCAATACATTAGAAGAAGCCAAAGAAGGTGTTAAGACCCTTATGCTTGACAAGCAGTTTGGCGACGCCGGCAATGAGATCGTTATTGAAGAGTTCATGACAGGCCGTGAGGTTTCGGTTCTTTGCTATTGTGACGGTACACACATCAAACCGATGACGAGTGCACAGGATCATAAGAGAGCAAAAGACGGAGATCAGGGACTCAACACCGGTGGTATGGGAACATTTTCACCAAGTCCGTTCTATACAGAAGAGGTTCAGAAATTCTGTGAAGAAAAAGTATATCAGCCGACGATGGATGCGATGAAAGCGGAAGGCAGAGACTTCACCGGTATTCTGTTTGTTGGACTTATGCTGACAGCAGATGGCCCCAAAGTACTTGAGTATAATGCCAGATTTGGAGACCCAGAGGCACAGGTTGTACTTCCACGTATGAAAAACGATATTGTGGATGTTATGAATGCCTGTATTGATGGCCGGTTGGATGAAGTGGATCTGCAGTTTGAAGACAATGCCGCTGTCTGTGTGGTACTGGCTTCCGATGGTTATCCGGAACATTACGACAAAGGTTTTGTGATCACAGGATTCGAAAACTTTGATGGCAAGGATGATTATTATGTATTCCATGCCGGTACAAAGAAGACGGATGAGGGCATTGTGACCAATGGTGGCCGTGTACTTGGTGTTACAGCAAAAGGAAAAGATTTGAAAGAAGCCCGCAAGAATGCGTATGCGGCAACGGAATGGATTTCTTTTGAAAATAAATATATGAGACATGATATTGGTAAAGCGATTGATGAAGCTTAAAGAAAGGGGATTTCGATGTATTCATTTGATGAAGTGAAAAAAGCCGATCCGGAATTGGCAAAAGCAATGGAGTTAGAGACTGGTCGTCAGAATGATCATATTGAGCTGATCGCATCAGAAAACTTTGTAAGTAAAGCGGTTATGGCCGCAATGGGAAGCACACTGACTAACAAATACGCGGAAGGATATCCGGGTAAGCGTTATTATGGTGGATGTCAGTTTGTGGATATGGTAGAGGAACTGGCAAGAGAGCGTGCCAAGAAATTATTTGGATGTACCTATGTAAATGTGCAGCCACATTCTGGCGCACAGGCAAACATGGCGGTATTTTTCGCATTGGTAAAACCGGGCGAGACCGTTATGGGTATGAACCTGGATCATGGCGGACATTTATCACATGGAAGTCCTGCCAACATTTCCGGAACCTATTACAACATTGTACCTTATGGTGTGGATGATACCGGATTTATTGATTATGATGAGGTAGAGCGCATTGCCAAAGAGTGCAAACCGAAAATGATCATTGCGGGTGCCAGTGCATACTGTCGTAAGATTGACTTCAAGAGATTTCGTGAGATCGCGGACGAAGTAGGTGCATTCCTTATGGTGGATATGGCTCATATTGCCGGACTGGTTGCATCAGGATATCATGAGAGCCCGATCCCATATGCGCATGTTGTTACGACGACGACACATAAGACACTTCGTGGACCTCGTGGTGGTATGATCTTATCTTCGGAAGAATTTGCAACAGAGCACAAATTGAACAAAGCGATCTTCCCTGGTACACAGGGTGGCCCGTTGATGCATGTGATCGCTGCCAAAGCGGTATGTTTTAAAGAAGCATTGGATCCAAGCTTCAAAGAGTATGGAAAGAACATTATTGACAATGCAAAAGCACTTTCGGAAGGCTTGATGAAACGTGGCGTGAATATTGTTTCCGGTGGTACGGACAATCACCTGATGTTAGTTGATCTGGTAAACAAAGGACTTACCGGTAAAGAAGTTGAGGCATGGCTCGACGAAGCTAATATTACAGCAAACAAGAACACGATTCCAAATGATCCACAGTCTCCATTTGTTACCAGTGGTGTTCGCCTGGGAACTGCAGCAGTGACCACAAGAGGAATGAACACACAGGATATGGATCAGATTGCAGAGGCGATCGCGATGCTGATTGATGACCATGAGGCAAACCTTGACAAGGCTAAGGCGATTGTGAAAGAGTTGACGGATAAATATCCATTGTACTAATTATGATATAAGATATTGCCTGTCATTACGGTAGTGATGGCAGGCTTTCTGTTTGAAGGAGATTTTTTGTGAAGCGATTGTTTATAGCTGAAAAACCGAGTGTTGCTCAGGAATTTGCCAGAATACTGGGGGTAAATGGCCGCCGGGGAGATGGTTTTTTGGAATCCGACGACACCGTAGTGACCTGGTGTGTCGGACATTTGGTTACGATGAGCTATCCGGAAGTGTACGACGAAAAATACAAAAAGTGGGATCGTGCTACGCTGCCCTTTATTCCGGATCATTTTTTATATGAGGTTATTCCCAGTGTAAAAAAACAGTATGAGACCGTGGCAAGACTGCTGAATCGGGAAGACGTTGATACGATCTATATTTGCACAGACTCAGGACGAGAGGGAGAATACATCTATCGTCTGGTGGATCAAATGGCACAGGTACCGGATTCAAAGAAAAAGCTGCGGGTATGGATCGACTCGCAGACAGAAGACGAAATCCGCAGAGGTGTTGAAGAGGCAAAGCCGATGAGCGAATATGATAATCTCAGTCATTCTGCTTATCTGAGGGCGAAGGAAGACTATTTGATGGGAATCAATTTCTCGCGGATCTTATCATTGAAGTATGGATATTGGCTCAACAATAATTTTGAAAATGAAAAATGGACTTCGGTGTCGGTAGGCCGGGTTATGAGCTGTGTACTCGGCATGGTCGTGACCAGGGAATGGGAGATCCGCAATTTTGTGAAAACACCATTTTATCGTGTCCTTGGTACTTTTTCTCTTGAGGGAAAGAATTTTCAGGGAGAATGGAAAGCGGTAGAGGGTTCGCAGTATTTCAATTCACCCGCGCTTTACAAAGAAAATGGATTTAAAGAGAAGGAAAATGCGCTTGCGCTGATTGATTCGCTCATGACACCAGAACCGGCAGAATCGGTGATCGAGAGCATCGAAAAGAAGAAAGAAAAAAAGAATCCCCCTTTGCTTTTCAACCTGGCTGAGCTTCAGAACTTATCTTCCAAATTGTTTAAGATCAGCCCGGATGAAACATTGGCGATCGTTCAGGAATTATATGAGAAAAAGCTTGTGACATATCCACGTACGGATGCCAGGGTGCTGTCAAGTGCAGTGGCAAAAGAAATTGGAAAGAATCTGAAAGGGTTGCAAGGGTACGCGATCGCAGCTCCATATCTCTCTTACATATCGCAAAATCAGACCTACAAAGGACTGGAGAAAACGCGTTATGTCAATGACAAACAGATCACAGACCATTATGCGATCATTCCGACCGGACAGGGATTGAATGCGTTACAGGGGCTGGCCCCTACACAGGCAAAAATGTACGAAGTGATCGTACGGAGATTTTTGAGCATTTTCTATCCGGCGGCGGTCTATCAAAAGCTGAACGTCACGGTAAAAGCAGGAGAAGAACGGTTTTTTACATCGACAAAGGTGCTTTTGGAAGAAGGATTTCTTCCGGTATCTCAATTTTCTTTTGTGAATAAGAAAAAAGAAAAAGAAGAAGACTCGGACGAAGAGGAAAATAGTGCGGATCTCAAAGAGGTGCTGGATCAGATGAAGAAGGGAATGCCGGTTTCTCTCAAATCCTGTGAGGTAAAAGAGGGAGAAACATCCCCACCCAAACGATATAATTCGGGATCGATGATTCTTGCGATGGAGAATGCCGGACAGCTGATTGAAGACGAGGAACTCCGCGCCCAGATCAAGGGAAGTGGGATCGGCACGAGTGCCACAAGAGCAGAGATATTAAAAAAGCTTTTTAATATCCAATACCTGAATCTGAACAAGAAAACGCAGATCATTACGCCGACGCTGAAAGGCGAACTGGTCAGTGGAATTGTCCGGTATTCTATGCCTCAGATGCTGTCGCCTAAGCTCACGGCGAGCTGGGAAAAAGGATTGACAGGAGTGGCGGCAGGTGGTATCACAGAAGAGCAGTATATGGGCAAGCTGACGGAATTTGTCCGCACAACGGTAAAAAAGGCGGATGACAACAATATACAGGGACAGCTGAATTCATTTTATCGTCTGGTAAGCCCGTATTATAAGCAGAATAAAACCAGCAAAAAGAAAGCTGCAACAAAAAAGAAAAGTTAGGAGTATTTTGACATGGAAGAAATAAAAAACAGTCAGTTGTTCGATCTTGAACACACAATAGCAAAAGATATTTTTGATGGAAAAGAGTATCCGTTTGAAATCCTTCCAGAGATTGAAAGTTTTATTTTAGCACTAGGAGAAACATTGCCAAAAGATAAATTTGAAAAAAGAGGAGAGAATATCTGGATCGCAAAGAGTGCCACTGTGGCAGCCAGTGCCAGCCTGACAGGACCATTGATCATTGATGAAGAGGCAGAGATCCGCCATTGTGCATTTATCCGCGGAAAAGCGATCGTGGGCAAACATGCAGTCGTGGGCAATTCGACAGAATTGAAAAATGTGATCTTGTTTGATCGCGTGCAGGTTCCTCATTACAATTATGTGGGAGATTCGATCCTCGGATTTAAATCCCATATGGGAGCCGGATCGATCACATCCAATGTGAAATCCGATAAAACTCTCGTAGAAGTGAAGGTAAATGGTGAGGTGTTGCCTACCGGTCTGAAAAAAATGGGAGCAATCCTGGGAGACCAGGTAGAGGTCGGATGTGGCAGTATCCTGAATCCGGGAACGATCGTGGGAAGCAATACCAATATATATCCATTATCGAGTGTGAGAGGATATGTTCCCGGCGGCAGTATTTACAAAAAACAGGGCGAGATCGCACAGAAAAGATAACGTGTTTCATGTCGATATTTGTATATACAAATTCGCGAAATTCATGCTATAATGTTATACAATCATATGGATTCTGATGACCTGCCTCGCTAAAACCAAGGGGCCACAGCACAATGAGGAGAAACAGCATGAAAAAAAGAAAAAAGAATCAAAGAACGCTATTGAAGTACAGTGATCTGTTTACCAAGATCATGAACCGGAATCTCTGCATCATACTGGTAATTGTATTAGGAATTGCATTTATTGGTGTTATGATCATGTCGATTTTCAGAGGGAATGCGGCAATCAATTCTGAGGCGCAGGGGTATCAGGCTGAGATTGAAAAATGGGTATTGAAGCAGCAGAGTATATTGAACATGTTTGTGAATAATATGGAGGCACAGGGGGATCTCTATAAAGACTATGATGCTGCGGTAAAATATCTGGATCAGGTGACACAGAAATATACCGATATTTCTTGTACATACTTGTCCGATCCGTCTTTGCCGACGGTTGTTATTATGAATAATGGATGGAAGCCGGATGCAGATTTTGATGTGACAAAACGATCATGGTATTCGGATGCGATCGGCAATGATGATATTGCTGTCAGTGATCCATACCTTGATGAACAGACGGGAAATTACTGCATGACGATGAGTAAGCGTGTTGTCATTGATGGAGAGACGATTGGTGTATTTGGAATTGATTTTTATCTGGATCAGCTTACAGCAATCCTTTCAGATAGTTATGCGGGAAGAAACTATGCTTTTCTTGTATCAAAAGATGGTTTGATCGTAACACATCCGTCCGATCAGCTCCAACTTGATAACGGTGTTTCTGTGAAGGTTGACGACAGCGTATATGCTAAATGTAAAAAAGATGCTTCCGTAAAGACCATCATTGACTATCAGAAAAAAGCAAAAACGGTCACATCGATGACCACAGAAGATGGGAATTTCCGTATTTTTATGGTCGAAGACTGGTTGCAGGTATACGCTTTTCTGGTAGAAACCACAGCCTTTTATATATTCCTGTTTATTGCCTGCATTGTGATCAGTATGAAATATAACCGCAAAGTGATCGGTAAGTGGTTCCGTCCACTGGAAGAGTTTGCCAGAAAAATTCCGGCGGTTGCACAAGGGCAGCTGGATATTTCCTTTGATGAGCCGGAAATATGTCTGGAGATTAAAGTATTGCAGGATTCTTTGAATCAGATGGTAGCTTCATTAAATACATATATCAATGATATTGTTCGAATATTGGAAGATATTGCGGGGGGTGATCTGGCAGTAACATCAGATGTTTCATATCAGGGAGATTTTGCCAGACTGCAGCAGGCAATTCACAAGATCACTGGCAATTTGAATGGCCTGGTACGAGATATAGAACAGAGTGCAAAACAGTTTCAGGGAATATGTACACAGGTTTCTGATGTATCAGGACAGGTAGAACAGGGTGCCAAGCAGCAGGCTGACAGTATTGACAGTTTGGCACAGAACATGGACTATTTGCAACAGGGTATGACTCAGGTAACGGGAAGTGTCAGAGACGTTATTGTTAATGTAAATGTAAATAATGAAAATCTTAGAGACATTACACACAATCAGATCCATCTTCTTCGCGATAAGATGCATGAGATTTCTGCAAGTTCAACAAAAATCGGAGAATGTCTGGAGCTGATCAACAGCATTAACAAACAGACGAACCTTCTGGCGCTGAATGCTTCGATAGAGGCAGCGAGAGCAGGTGAAGCAGGTCATGGATTTGCGGTTGTAGCAGATGAGATCCGACAGCTTTCTGAAAATACAGCAGATGCCAGCAGCGAGATTCACGGAATGATCGAGAAAAATAATGAATCTGTTTGTGAGGGCATTGACATTACAGAACATACGGTTCAGATACTTGAGGATAATTTAAAGAGTTTTGAAGATGCTCGTGATGAGATTACAAAAGTGGCGCAGATTATTGAAAATCAAGAAGAATATATGAGCAATATTTCTGAGTCAATGGAGACTATTGGTACCATTGTGGACAACAATACAAATGTGTCCAGAGAAAATACAGCGGCGGCAGAAGAAATGACACAGCAGACCGATCAGTTAAGCAGCCAGATCGGAAAATTTCATTTGTCAGATTGAGTTTTATAGTCTCGACAATCGTTGACAAAAAAAGCAAAATATTGTATGCTTTTTTTATATGAACAAATTTCTGAAAGGAGTCATGACATGATTTATTCACAAGAAGTAGAAAACATGTGTCCAGTTGCTCAGGGCGTACACCATGGTTGTGCACCAATTCCAGAAGAAGCAAAATGGGTACAGGCAAAAGAAGTTAAAGATATTTCCGGTTTTACACATGGAGTAGGCTGGTGTGCACCACAGCAGGGTGCTTGTAAATTGTCTTTGAATGTTAAAGAGGGTATTATTCAGGAAGCTTTAGTTGAGACAATCGGATGTTCCGGTATGACTCACTCAGCAGCTATGGCATCTGAGATTCTTCCAGGACTTACCGTTATGGAAGCTTTGAATACAGACCTTGTATGCGATGCGATCAACACAGCGATGAGAGAATTATTCCTTCAGATCGTATATGGTCGTAGCCAGAGTGCATTCTCTGAGGATGGACTTGCAGTAGGTGCTGGTTTGGAAGACCTTGGTAAAGGACTTCGTTCCCAGGTTGGTACGATGTACGGTACATTGAAAAAAGGACCTCGTTATTTGGAGATGGCAGAAGGTTATGTAACTGGTATTGCATTGGATGAAGATGATCTTATCATCGGATACAAATTTGTCAGCTTAGGAAAGATGACAGACTTCATCAAAAAAGGTGACGATGCAAACACTGCTTATGAAAAAGCTTGTGGTCAGTATGGACGTGTTGATGACGCAGTTAAGATCATTGACCCAAGAACTGACGAAGTTTTATTCAGCAAATAAATAGAGGAGGAAAGAAGTAATGGCATTATTTGAATCATATGAAAGAAGAATTGATAAAATCAATGGCGTATTAGCTGAGTATGGTATCTCCTCTATTGAAGAAGCAGAGAAGATCACAAAAGATGCTGGTTTGAATGTATATGACCAGATCAAAGGTATTCAGCCAATTTGTTTTGAAAACGCATGCTGGGCATACACAGTAGGTGCAGCAATTGCAATTAAAAAAGGATGTAAGAGAGCAGCAGACGCTGCAGCAGCAATCGGTGAAGGTCTTCAGGCTTTCTGTATTCCTGGTTCTGTAGCAGATACTCGTAAAGTAGGTCTTGGCCATGGAAACCTTGGCAAGATGTTGCTGGAAGAGGATACAGAGTGTTTCGCTTTCCTTGCTGGTCATGAGTCTTTTGCAGCTGCAGAAGGTGCGATCGGTATTGCTGAAAAAGCAAACAAAGTTCGTAAAAAACCTCTGCGCGTTATCTTGAACGGTTTAGGAAAAGATGCAGCTCAGATTATTTCCCGTATCAACGGATTTACATTTGTTGAGACAGAATATGATCCATACACAAATGAAGTAAAAGAAGTATTTCGTAAGGCTTATTCGACAGGACTTCGTGCAAAAGTAAACTGCTATGGTGCAAACTCGGTACCAGAAGGTGTTGCGATCATGCACAAAGAGGGCGTAGACGTTTCCATCACTGGTAACTCCACAAACCCTACACGTTTCCAGCATCCTGTAGCAGGTACTTATAAGAAAGAGTGCCTGGAGCAGGGCAAGAAGTACTTCTCTGTAGCATCCGGTGGTGGTACAGGACGTACACTTCATCCAGATAACATGGCAGCTGGACCAGCTTCTTATGGTATGACAGATACATTGGGACGTATGCACAGTGACGCACAGTTTGCTGGTTCCTCTTCCGTACCTGCGCATGTAGAGATGATGGGTCTGATCGGTGCTGGTAACAACCCAATGGTTGGTATGACAGTAGCCGTAGCCGTATCCATTCAGGAAGCAGCTGAACAGGGTAAATTCTAATAAATATTGCAAACCTTGATTTTGGGGACAAACCATGTCGCAGTCTGATGTGGTTTGCCCTCATTTTTTTGTTAAGACTAGGGGGAATATGACAACGAATATAAAATAAAAATTGAAAAAGAACATAATTATGGTATAATTAGACCATAAGCAAGGAGGTGTGCATTATGCCAAAAATAATTCCAATTAAAGATTTGAAGAATACATCAGAGATATCTGATATGTGTCACAAGACAGAGGAGCCAATTTATGTTACTAAAAATGGCTATGGTGATATGGTAATTATGAGCATGGAGAGTTATGAGTCAGCCATGAGACAGATTACTATGTACAGAGATATAGAGATATCTGAAAAGCAGATAGAAGCAGGGCAGGTAAAGGATGCCAGAACAGCACTTAGAGAAACGAGAGCAAAGTATGGCTTATAAATTAAATGTCACAGAGCATG